>JAGLUC010000456.1 GCA_023134955.1 Methylococcales bacterium
TATACATAAGACCGTAGAAGAGCCTAATTGTCTATGGCAAGAAAATATCAGAAAAATTAAAACTTATCATTTTTGTGTCGCTAACATTTTTAAGTACAGTTGCATTAAATCACAGACTTCATTTTAAAAAACAAAATGATAAGTGGGTTATTTTCTTGCAAAATTAACCAAATTAAAATCAGGAGTCTTATGAAAGCCGAATTACACACCCTTTACAAACAAAGCGACAAAGTCATGTTTGGCGTTATTGTAGTTCTTTTTTTGTTTTCTTTAGCTTTGGCAGGATGGCATGATACATGGAAGGAGGCGTTAACTATCGGTACAGTTGCAGCAATTATACCGATTGTATTGATTTTTCTGGCACCGGGTAGTTTATTAACACGTTTGGCAGTAGCAATCTCGTTTATGATTTTTTCAGCATTGGAAATTCAACAAGGAAAAGGGCTGATAGAGTTACATTTTGGTATTTTTGTGCTGTTGGCATTTTTGCTTTATTATCGTGATTGGGTCGTAATCGTTACGGCTGCTGGTATTATTGCCATTCATCACCTTCTATTCAATTATTTACAAGGGGCAGGCTACCCAGTTTATGTGTTTGCTTCTGGGGCATCACTTACAATGGTCATTACTCATGCAGCGTATGTGATTTTTGAAAGTGCTTTGCTCATCTATATGGCGAAACAAAGTAAAAAAGAAGCTGTACGGAATGTTGAGTTACAAGAAATAAGCAGGCATTTTGCACGGAAAAAAGGTTTGATTGATCTTAGTAGTCGGAAGGAAAATCCACAAAGTGATTTTGCCAAAGATTTTAATGATTTTATGGATAGCCTTAGTAAAGCGATTACTAAAAGCCAACAATCAGCATCTAGCTTGACTGAAACCAGTGAACAATTGAAGGCATTAAGTGTAAAGGCACAAACTCGTACGCAACAGCAAAATGACAGCACTAACTTGGTCGCATCAGCTATTAATGAAATGGCCAGTACAATCCAGTCAGTTGCACAAAACTCACTAGATGCTGCCTCTTCTGCGCAACAGGCTGACGAATTGGTTAAGAATGGCTCAACCATTATTAAGGAAACTATCTCAGTGTTAGATAATTTGTCCAGTAGTGTAGAGCAGGCATCTTTAGTTATTCAAAAGCTAGAATCTCATACTGAAAATATTGGTATGGTACTGGAAGTTATTAAAGATATTGCTGATCAAACTAATTTATTGGCCTTAAATGCAGCGATTGAAGCAGCTCGTGCAGGGGAACAAGGTCGTGGTTTTGCAGTAGTGGCTGATGAAGTTCGTACATTGGCAAATCGAACTCAAAAATCAACGAAAGAAATTCATGAAATGATAGAACGCTTACAAAGTGAATCTAAAAATGCGGTCAAAGTCATGTCAAGTGGGCGAGAACAGGCCTCTCATGGTGTTACTCAAGCTTCATTGACTAAAGATGCCTTTAATTCTATTGCTCAATCCGTCGCAACGATCAGTAATATGAATGTACAAATAGCTACAGCAGGAGAACAGCAAAATATAGTTGTCGATGAAATTCAGAAAAATATTAAAAAAATTGGACAGATTTCGACAGAATCAACTTCTGATGCAAATACAATCTCTGACTTCTGTCAGGAACTAGCCAAATCATCAATTCAGTTAAAAGAATTGGTCAACATATTCAGTACCAGTAGATAGATACAGGGAAGAATTGGGGTCAGGGGCAGTGTCAATACCAGTAAGTTAAGTAAACCAATAGGGTTAGACTTGATAACGCAAAGAGTATAACTGAAAAACCGGGCGGATCATATATGACCACAGTGTTTTCGTGTCTTTTGATCAATTATTCATGAAATCTGTCTCAATCACACAATCAGTCATCTGCTGCTTATCTGAAATAACAACATTAGTCTTAAAACTTTCATCGCTTGTTTTTATTTTTGCATAAAGATCAGATATTATTTTGTGTCTTTCTTCAATAATTACTTTTAGTTTTTTCTTGGCTAATTTAGCTTTTATATATAAAGCTCCTTTTTTCTTACTAAATACACCTAGAGAAATTGCCCCTTTTAATCTGCCTGACCTAATCAACAAGAAATCTTTTACTCCCTTTTCCTTAAATATCTGCACATTTTTCTTTGATTTTTTATAGCTTTTTTCTGCTGGATAATAGACTATGTAACGTGTGCTCTTTTCCCTATCAACATTAACCATAGCCATTGATGCTGTATCAATTTTATTCTGTTCCCACCATTTATCCAGTGTTTTTTTATCCTCAAAAGATCCCACTTGATAACAAAAAGACTTTTTTAATTCATCTTCATATATGTCATTATCAAATAATCCTATATTAGCTAAAGCCTGATCCACTGCATCTAAAATAAAATATTCGTCTTCCTCTTCATCCGCTGGAGTATCTATTTCTAAATTATTTTCAATAGTCTCTAATGGCAACAAATCTTGTTGAATGTTCTGTTTCAAAACTATTTCAGCTTTTACTTTCTCTTCTGTTTTATGGGACTCATCTGCTTTATTGTCAGTTTTAAAAACCTCAATTTCAGGCTCTGTTTCAATCCCTTCATATGAAGATGTTATATTTTGTTGCTTTACTTTAACCTCATCAACGAACTCTACTTTATTTTCTTTCGATTGAAGCTCGCTCACTAATAAAATTTGTTTTTCAACATGATGACTTGCTTTTATTTTATCTGGCTGTGGATTTAATTTCCCTGAATTAAATTCCCATAAAAAGAAAACTACGTTTATTAATAAGGAAAGCAAGAAAAGAAATCTCATCGCACTCTTCCCTCGCTACAATATAAAGATAAGCCTTTAAGTACAAAATCTGCTTCGATTATTGATTCAAAACTAAGGTTTTTTGCGAGCAACTCTGCATCTCCGCCAGTTAAAATAAGTTTGTTACAAATATTAAGGTCTTTAATCACTTTCTCAACTAATCCCACCGCTGCATATAGCGTCCCTGAATAAATAGCGGATTCTGTGTCATTAGACCAGCCAACGGGATATTCTTTTTTATTCAATGATAAATCTTCCGTACCTTGCTGTAAGGATTGTTTCATCAATTGCAGTCCAGGGCTAATGAATCCACCTAAATGCTGGCCTTTATCATCTAAACAATCAATTGTAATGGCTGTTCCACAATCGACGATACAATTATTACCTGGATAATAATGCTGCATTGCAATTATTCCTAACCATCTGTCAACACCCAGTTTTTCAGCCTGTTGATAGGCATTTGTGACAGAAAAAGCATGTGCTGTAGACTGAGCATTAAGCACTTTAATTTCTGGCCAAATTTGTTTAGCAATTGCAATCAGTTGTTGTGCTATTTGTTTTGCGCTAACGGATGAAATTGCCAAGGTACAAGGAGACTCCGTTAATTTTAACCAATGATATTGTAGCTGTTGAGTAAAATCCGTGGTTTTATACGCTATGGCTTGTCCAACGCTGAGATGCCCATTATCGTCTGTGCACCATTTAATACGAGTATTACCAATATCAAGCAACAATTTCATGATTGTCGAAAACTAACTTCACCCGATGCAAAAGCTTTAACCGTCCCTTGCTCATCAGCTAACAGTAATAACCCTTTATCATCAATCCCCTCGACAATACCTGTATAAACTTGCTTGCCCATATAAATATTAACTCTCTTGCCTTTCATACAATCATACTGTCGCCATTTGTCCAAATAACAACTTAAGGTATCAGTTTCAAATTCGGCTATGGTTGGCATTAAATGGTTTATCAGCATGGAAGCTAATTTATTTCTTATTTTGGCAGGATTATCAGCAAGTATCTGGCTCAAATCCACCCAGTCCTGGCTAATGGATCTGGCAAGCTGCCGGGGTAAGTAAAAATTTAAACCTAAGCCAATCACTGCACTGCATGGGCCGCCCACTTCACCAGAAACTTCAATCAATATACCCGCCAACTTTTTATCTTGCCAATAAATATCATTTGGCCACTTAAGCTCTACGCCTTCAACTCCACACTCTTCTAATGCTTGAATAACTGCAACTCCAACAGCCAGACTTAAACCATTGATAGATGCTGAGCCATTTTGAAAAATCCATAGAATAGACAAGTAAATATTACTACCAAAAGGGGAGAGCCAATCTCTACCACGTCGTCCTTTCCCTGCTGTCTGATATTCAGCTAAACAAACAATTGCGTGATCATCAGCTAAATCAGATTTATTAAGCTGTGCTTTTTCAACAAGGTAACTATTGGTTGAATGAATGCAATCATGTATTTCAAGCTCAGCGATTAATCCATTTGCTGTTGCGCTAAGCTGTTTTTCAATTTCATTTTTTGATAACAATTGCAACTCATATTCAAGCCGATAGCCTTTCCCACTGATAGCATTGAACTCTATTCCTGATTCATTTAGCTGTTTTAATTGTTTACTGATTGCAGACCGACTAATACCAAGTTTTTCAGCCAATTTCGTGCCTGAGTGAAATTGACCATCAGCCAGAATAGTTAATATTTTTTTCTGACTAGGAGAAACAAGCACTGTCTAGCCTAATTTGCTCTATCTTCACGAATTTGTTTCATCTGCCTTTTAACAACATGTTTAATCAATGCCTCGCGATCCTGCTCTTGTAAATTAACATATTCAATTCCAACGAGATAAGGTGTCGTTTTAGATTCATTTGGATTTTTCTTATAATAAACCACCTTTCCATAGATGGCGATAACAGCAAGACATGAAGTTAATAATAACTTAACTTCAAGAAACTCATTTTCTTTAATGGCCTCATTACACTCAAAAGCCAAACCTGAAGCACTTAAGTTGACATAACATTCATTATTTTCTGAGAATTCAGCTTCTTGTCGAAAAAAAGATTGAGCTAACAGGCTGATTTTTGAATCCAGAATTTTTAGATATTCCGCTATTTCAGGCTCTTTTTTTTCAATTCTATGCATGATCAACCGGCTTTCCTGATCAAGGGCATCCAATGCTGTCACTAAAGAAAAATTACTCAGAAGGTCTTCACCTGCCAAGCTTGTAGAAAAAACAGCTTGCTCATCAACTACTTTATAGCTCAGATTAACTTTATCATCTATACGAAAAAAACCTCTTCTATCTTCTCTAGCTATTGAATCCAGTATATTCACAATATCCATGCCTTATTAATTATGCTTCTACATTTAAAGCGAGTCTGTTTGTATTATTTTACTCACATCCTCTGGTTTAAGTCCAAGTGAAGGGTCTTGTTGGCGAATAATAATTTCAACTCTTCTATTTTTAGCTCTATTTTCTACTGAATCATTGGCTACTAAAGGCCGTGTATCCGCATAACCTTGTACAATAATTCTTTCAGGCTTAGTTCCTTTATTGTTTAACATAAAATGAGCCACTGTAACAGATCGCGAAGCTGCAAGCTCCCAATTGGATCGATACCAATCTGTTGAAATAGGTATATCATCTGTATGCCCTGCTACATAAACGGTACCGACAGAATCATTAACAGCTGTTGTTATTTTTTCCATAACGGGCTCAAACCCTGCCTTTAACACTGCCGCGCCAGAAGGGAAAGAACCCTTTTCATTGATTCTGATAATAATGTTTAAACCTTCTGTTTCTACTGAAACCAGACCTGCCTTGATTTCTTGTTTGAGTGATTCTTCAATTTTTGAAGCTTGATCTTTTATTTCTTCAATTTTGGTTTGCAATATTTGTTTCTTAATTTTCTCCATATCTTCAATGCTGACATTAAGAGATGAAGAATCTTGATTTGTGGTTTGCTTAATTTGTTCTAAGGGCGTGGGGTCGGTTTGTGCTGGTGAAAAATGTTGCGCGATAATACTGGTTCCCATCGGAACTTCTGCCGCAACAATATCTCTTTGCACACCAAATGCATTTTCCATTGATATGGCCATTTTTTTAAACTTTGCAGCATCCATTGTTGCAAATGACAATAATAATACAAAAAAACACATTAATAATGACATTAAATCAGCAAATGTTGCTAACCACAACGGTGCTCCAGCAGGCGGACATTTGGGGCAGTCATCAGCCATTATTATTCCTCATCTGTTGTGGGACGTTTTTTCTCAGAAATATATGACGTTAATAGAGCCTCTAAAACTTTAGGATTCATGCCTTCCTGAATCCCAGAAATAGTATCCAGAATCAATTCCTTATTAGCTTTCTCATAATTCAATACATAAGCTAGTTTATCAACCATAGGTAGAGCAAAACAATTGGCAACCATAGCACCATAAAGGGTTGTTAACAAAGCCACGGCCATAGCCGGGCCGATACTGGCAGGGTCTGACATATTTGCCAGCATTTGCACCAGACCAACTAATGTACCAATCATTCCCATAGCAGGTGCTAAATCGCCCACTCCTTTCCACATGTCCTGTCCTATCTCATTTCTACTGACCATTTGATCAATTTCTTGCTGTAACATTGTTTTTACGAATGCAGGATCATGTCCATCGACACATAAGCTGATTCCTTTTTTTAAAAAGGAGTTACTAATTTCCTCACCTTCTAAAGCAAGCAAACCATTTTTTCTGGCAACATCCGCTAATCGAACGGCATCTTCAATCAAATCATTGGGATTATCTTTTTTATTAAAAAAGGTTTTACCTAACACACCAAATGAACGAATAAAATCAGACAATGGAATTCGCATTAAACTTACCCCAAATGTACCACCGATAACAATCAATAGCGATGGTACATTGACAAACAGCATAACATCACCACCCGTAGCAATAGCAGCAACGATAATACCAATACCCAATAAAAACCCAACTAAGGATGCTATATCCACTTTAACCCTCTTAAAAAAACAATTTAATCTACGACAACCCTAATCCATAATTGTAGCTGATCCAATGTATTTTATCCTTTAAAAACATTACAATATTAAGCTAATCAAATTCCATTTTACTCTCTAAATTCAACAGGTCATTGATAAATGAATCATCCAGAGTTTCCTATAGATAACAGTCTAATTTATCTTAACCATGCTGCCGTTGCCCCTTGGCCTAAGCGGACATCAGAAGCTGTCATCCAGTTTGCACAACAAAACAGCCATTATGGTTCACACTACTATTTAGACTGGTTAAAAAAAGAAAATGAAATTCACCATCAATTAAAAACTTTACTTAATGCATCGACCGTTGATGACATAGCTTTAGTTAAAAATACTTCCGAAGCTCTTTCTTTTGTTGCTTATGGTTTAGATTGGAATTCAGGTGATAACATTGTAACTAGTAATGAAGAATTCCCCTCTAACAGAATTCCTTGGGAATCTCTGTCTAATCAAGGAGTAGAGCTTAGACAAGCTGACCTTTTATCTCAAAACTCAGCAGAAGAGGCTTTATTTTCTTTAGTTGATTCTAATACTCGCTTAATCACTATCAGTTCAATTCAATTTGCTACAGGTATTAGAGTTAACTTAGAAAAAATTGGTCAATTTTGCAAAGAAAATAATATTTTATTTTGTATTGATGCTATTCAAAGCTTAGGTGCAGTTGAATTTGATGTACAAGCCTATCAGGCTGACTTTGTTATGGCTGACGGACATAAATGGATGTTTGGCCCTGAAGGCTTAGGTGTTTTCTATACCAATCCAAAATCTCGTGACAAACTCAAATTAACTCAATATGGTTGGCATATGATGAAAAGTATTCATAATTATGAAAACAAACCTTGGGAAATTCACCCAACTGCCAGACGCTTCGAATGTGGTAGCCCAAATATGCTTGGAATTCATGCCTGGTCGGCCAGCCTTTCTCTATTGTTAGAAATAGGCATGAACAATATTGAAACCAAAGTTTTTGAAAATGCTGATTATTTGATGTCCAGGATAAAAAGTCACCCTAAGCTTGTTCTATTAAACGATGACCAGGCCAAGCTTAAATCGGGGATCGTATTATTTAAACATAACACCATAGATAATAAATTTCTTTATAATCAGTTGCAAAAAAATGGCGTGGTTTGCGCTCTAAGAGGAGGCGGAATCCGTTTTTCTCCTCATTTTTATCACTCTAAAGAGCAATTAGATAAAGCAATCATGATTATTGATTGCGTTTAAACAAGGTATTAAAGTTATTTGTTGATAATTTTGCAATTTCAGCAACAGAAGTCCCTCTTAAATCGGCAATGTGTTCTGCAACATATCGAACGTAAGTAGGGTAATTTGGTTTACCTCTAAAAGGAACAGGGGCAAGATAGGGGGAATCTGTCTCAATTAAAAAGCGATCTGCTGGTACTTTTTTTGCGACTTCTTTTATATCTTGAGCATTCTTAAAGGTAACTATGCCAGAAAAAGAAATATAAAAACCTAAATCCAATGCTTTTTTAGCATAAGCCCAGTCTTCAGTAAAACAATGAATAATTCCACCAACAACATCTGCACCTTCATCTGCCAATACATCCAAAGAATCATGCCCAGCTTCACGCGTGTGAATAATTAAAGGCTTATTTAAGGCTTTGGCTGCCTCAATATGGTTTCTAAAACGTTGATGCTGCCATTCTAAATCACCTTCACTGCGAAAGTAATCTAAACCTGTTTCACCGATAGCGACAATATCTTTATCATCGG
>JAGLUC010000457.1 GCA_023134955.1 Methylococcales bacterium
AACCGATGACTCGAAACCCCGTACTACACTTCGTTCACTTGTTAAATATTTTCTTAATAACAAGAAAAACTATTTATTAGGCACTTTCATATTTAAGCTAATATCTTTGGCTGTTTTGGCTAAGAACAGGCTGAGTAAATCATTGGCTGAGTTACTTTTTCCTGACCCATTACCACCCATTTGAATTTCAGGCACCCACTTTTGTTTGCTCATGGCATCAGCATAGTGACGATTAACTGTGATCCATGCTTCTAGTTTTTGTGCCAGTGCTCCATCTGCACTCATCACTAGTTTTTTGTATTCAGAGTCTCCTTTTCCCCGGTAAATTTGCTCTTGTTTATATTCCACCGCTGCTAATTTTTTCTGTTCAGCTTCCAGCCTTCCCTGGGTGGCGACTTCTACTTTTTGCGAGGCTGAAATAATGGCGACTTCTTTTTTCTTTTCTGCATCGGTTACCGCACGTTGTTTCTCTACTTCTTTTTCAAATTTGGCTTTTATAACGGCTGCTTTACCTTTTTCTTCTGCGGTTATGGCTTCTTGCTTGGCTTGTTCTGCCTGGGCTTTAGCGGTGATAATTGCCATAGTGGCTTCACGTTTAACTGAAATTTGATTTAATGTTTTTCTTTCAAAATCCCAATCGGTAATTTGGTAGCCAGAAACGCTGATACCATAAGTTTTTAAATCACTATCAAGATGAAAGGCTAAACCTTGTTTGCTGAATGAAATGACGGGGATGTTACGAATGATACGCTTACCGGTGCTTTCTTCTGAGAGAACAATTTGTTTTAACTCTGTTTTGTATTTTCCATTTTGTAATTGGTCACGAGACCATTCAGTGAAAATTCCTCTTTTTTCTGTATAAGCTTCTTCCGAGGTCATTAGACCAGCGGTAAGGTTCATACTCTCTTCTGTCACTGTTTTAATTAGCTTATGAGCTATGCCTTGATTACTGCGAAAGGCTTTGTGAGCACTAATCATAGTCGGCTCATCATTAGGTAGGCTTAATCGGGCTTTACCGTAAATAGTGCCTGTTCCTCCATCTTGATAACGCACAGCAATACCTTTTTGATCAATACTGGCAATACCAATCGACTTGGATTTGTCAAAGTCAAAAGTAATGACATCATTATAAACAGTAATTCTTCCGAACAGGCGCATGTAAATCCCTGGTTCAAATTTTACCACTAGTGTTCCAGTAGGATATTGGATGAGAGTGCGCTGTCCTGCATTATTAATTCCAAAAAGAGAGGGAATTAAAATAAACAGGATAACTACAACTAAAATTACTTTAAAATGTTTCATTAGAAAAGATAACATTAATAACTCCTTGTTGATGAGATAGGATTTTGATTTTATTATAGACCTAATTTCTTAATGGGTAGGTTTTACAAGCAAAATAAGCTTGTTTTTAACTATTCAGTGTATTTTTTTGGGGCGCAGTGCTTTAGCCTGCATTGAAATAGATTGCTATTCCTGCTATTTTATGCCTATCCCATCACATTAATATACGCACTAAAATGAGGTGTTCTTGAGCGCAAAGAGTATATTTAAATACTGAGTAGTTAGCTTATTTTTTAATGAGACCTAAAGGCAAGGGAGAATAATCATGTATGAATTTTTAAAATTATTTTTTGATATATGTCTGTTAAAAAAAGGACCTCAAGATATACCTGTCTCTCAATGGTTATTGCGCTTATTGATAGCTATTTATGCAGGAATTAGTTTTTTTATTTTGGTTTTAAACAGCGATGTATTTAATACAATATTGCAAGTGATTGTAGAGTTGGCATTAATTTTAAGCTCAACGGCAATTATTTTATATATTGCTAACAAACGATCACGCTATCAGCAAACAGCCAGTGCATTAATGGCGACAGATGCATTAATCAGTTTTTTTGCTTTACCTGCAATGGCAACACTGGTTGTTCAAAGTTCAGATCTGGCTGTTATTACCATTTTTTGTTTAATGCTATGGCATTGGGTGGTATCGGGGCATATTTTTAGTCAAACACTGGAGCAGCCTTTTGCTTTTGGTTTAGGTGTGGCTTTTTTGTATATACTGGTTTCTTATCAGGTGATGGCGTTATTATTTCCTGAAATAATTGTAGCTGAATGAGGAGATAACATGGGTCTTTATAAACATATTTTATTGGCAGCAGATTTTACTGAGTATGGTGATGAAGTGGCTAATAAGGTAAAAGAATTAGCTGAAACGAATCAGGCACAACTCAGTATTGTGCATGTTATTGATAACTTACCAATTACTGATGCGGTTTATGGACCAATCATTCCGTTTGATGGTGATTTAACCATGCAGTTAATGGATGCTGCTAAAAAACGCTTATCTAAAATAGCGGATAAATTGGGAATAGATAAAAATAATCAATTTTTGGAAATAGGTAGCCCAAAATTTGAAATTGTAAGAGTGGCAGAAGAAAATAATGTTGATCTTATTGTGGTGGGGTCTCATGGGCGACACGGTTTAGCATTGTTATTAGGTTCTACTGCAAATGGTGTTTTACACCATGCAAGCTGTGATGTTTTGGCGGTTAGAATGCCCAATGATTGAATTAGTTTTAGGAGGTGTACGCTCAGGCAAGAGCCATTATGCACAACAGCAAGCACTTGAGTCTGGCAAGCGAGTGGTTTATTTGGCAACGGCTGAGGCGGGGGATGCTGAAATGCAGATCAGGATAAAACGCCATCAACGAGACAGACCGCAACATTGGCGAACCATTGAAGAGCCAATTAAATTAGCAGAAGTTATACAGCAATATAACAAAACAAATTCTTGTGTGCTGGTGGATTGCTTAACACTATGGCTAACAAATATTATGTTTGATAAACAAAGTGAGTTGCAATTGTCCTTGTTTGAAAAAGAAACACAGGCTTTATTTACAGCATTAACAGATTTTTCAGGATATATTATTTTGGTAACTAATGAAGTGGGACTTGGCGTTGTGGCAATGGATAAAATGACACGGCGGTTTGTGGATGAGGCGGGTTTATTACATCAAAAAATAGCCACTTTAAGTGATAAAGTTGTGATGGTTTCAGCGGGTTTGCCGCAAATTTTAAAATAAATTATGGATTGGTTAACAAATAAAGTTACAGCACCTGATCAGGCATATTATCAGCATGCCGTTAATAGACAAGCTATATTAACCAAGCCAGCAGGTTCTTTAGGAGTGCTGGAAGAGGTGGCAATGCGCTTGGCAGCCATGCAAAAAACACAACAACCAGAAGTTGAGCGGGTCTGGGTTTCTGTGTTTGCTGCAGACCATGGTATTGCAGCAGAATCTGTCTCCGCTTTTCCTCAAGTGGTGACTGCTGAAATGGTCAGGAATTTTGCCAATAAAGGTGCCGCCGTTAATGTTTTATCCTGCTTTGTTAATGCTCAGTTTGAAGTGATTGATGTGGGCTTGATTGAACCAGTACAAGAAAAATCTGTCATTGTTGATCGAGCAGGTAATGGTACTGCAAATTTTGCCAAACAGGCGGCAATGACAGAATCACAGATGCAAGCGGCATTACAAACAGGTCGTTCAGCAGTCGAAAGAGCATTAAAACAACAAACACAGTTGTTTATTGCAGGAGAGATGGGGATTGCCAATACCACCAGTGCCAGTGCAATAGCGGCTGCTTTGTCTGGGTTGACAGTGGAACAATTAACAGGGGCAGGTACAGGTTTAGATGCTAAAGCGATTCAACATAAAGCCAAGGTCATTATAGAAGCTATTCGTTTACATCAGCCTTTTTTAAATAGCCCATTGGATATACTGCAATATCTAGGTGGTTTTGAGATTGCAGCTTTAGTCGGTGCTTATATTTATGCGGCTCAAAAGCAAATACCGGTATTAATTGATGGCTTTATTTCCAGTGTTGCTGCATTATTAGCGGTTAAAATAAACCCAGCCATTAAGGCATGGTTTTTTTATGCACATTACTCACAAGAAAAGGGACATGTGCGTGTTTTAGAACAACTACAAGCACGTGTTTTATTAGATTTAAATATGCGCTTGGGTGAAGGTAGCGGAGCTGTTGCTGCGGTTCCTTTATTACAAATGGCATGTAAATTACATAATGAAATGGCAACATTTCAACAAGCTGAAATTTCAACATAGGAACGCACGTTCCATAAGATAGGTAAAAACCAAATGATTGGGCATATTGAAAGTTATGATGATAAACGCCAGACGGGAGCGATTAAATATGAAGAAGAATTTTACGAATTTCATATAGATGATTGGACATCAGAAAAGCCACCTAAGATTGGTGATGATGTTGATTTTGTACCTGAAGATGATGGCAGGGCAACAAATGTAGGTCATCTCGGTGCCTATGTAAAAGACATGAGAGCAGTAAAAAATCATTATATTGCAGCAGTTTTAGGTCTTTTTTTGGGGTTTGTGGGTGCTCATAGAATTTATTTGGGTCAGTATCCCATTGCCATTGCTCAAATAGCACTATCGTTTGGTTTAGGTTTTCAATATGGCTTTATGTGGGGATTTATTGAAGGCTGTTTATTGATAGGTAAAATGATAGAAAAAGATGGCAAAGGGCGGCCTTTAAAATAGGCGTGGTAGGTTGGGGTGACGACAGGAACCCCAACTCATGGTGTTACGATGATATGTTGGGTTTCGTCCCTCTCGGCAACTGATCCTGTTTTGCTCTACCTCCTGTGTCCATACAGTCGAACCCAAGCTACCCTAGCAGATTATTTCGCCATAAACCCCAATTTTTAGTTAATGAATTCATTCCTATCCGCATTACAGTTTTTAACCATTATTCCCGTTACTTGTCCCTCCATTGTCAGTGATAAGCAATTAGGCTACTCCTCTGTTTTTTATCCTGTTATTGGATTATTAATAGGTAGTGTATTAGCCTTTTTAGCCTATTTTCTAGGCAATATGCCCTTACCTATTCTAGCGACAGTTATTTTGATTTCATGGGTTTTACTCACAGGAGGACTACACCTTGATGGTCTGGCTGATTGTGCCGATGCCTGGGTTGGTGGTCTAGGCGATCAACAACGTAGTCTTGAAATTATGAAAGATCCAGCGGCGGGTCCAATAGCTGTTGTAATTTTAATTTTAATGTTATTACTAAAATGGACGCTAATTAGTTATCTGCTACAAAAACAGGCAGTTGAAGTGTTGCTGATAACACCCATGTTAGGCAGGCTGGCTCTCCTAATCATGATGTTATTTACCAGATATATTCGAGCCGATGGCTTAGGGGCAAAATTAGTCGCCAATTTACCTGAAACCCAGATAAAAGCTATCAGCCTGTTTGGGATGATAATAGCTCTTTATTATTTGGGCATTGTACCCATCATTTTAATGCTGGGTATGTTATTTCTCATCGGCCATTATGCTAAAAAACGCTTAGGAGGTGTTACAGGTGATGTCTATGGCGCAGCCGTTGAATTGGTTGAAATAAGTGTTTTATTAGGCGTGCTGATATGAATAAGCATCGCTTTAATGACTCAGAAAGGCGAGGTGTTTATAAAGCTATTGCAGAGCGCAGGGATATGCGTCATTTTTTATCCGACCCCATTGATCCTGAAATATTACATCATTTATTACAAGCAGCGCACCAGGCTGGAAGCGTTGGCTTGATGCAACCATGGCGATTTATAAGAATTACAGAAAAACAACTTAGAACAAATATTTATCAGATAGTTGAAGAAGAAAGAATAACTACAGCAAAAGCCTTGGCAGAACGAGAAGATGATTTTATGAAGCTTAAAGTTGAAGGCATTATGGAATGTGCAGAACTTATCGTGGTCGCTATGCCAGATAAACGTGAGAAACATATTTTTGGGCGTAGAACTTTGCCTGAAATGGATTTAGCTTCTACGGCCTGTGCCATACAAAACATGTGGCTGGCAGCCAGAGCAGAAGGTTTAGGTATGGGCTGGGTATCATTGTTTGAGCCAAAAGCATTGGCTGAATTGCTAAAAATGCCAGAGGGTAGCCGACCTATTGCTATTTTGTGCCTGGGACATGTGGATGAGTTTTATCCTCAACCTATGTTGGAACTGGAAAACTGGACTCAGGCAAAGCCATTGAGTGAGTTTTTATCGGAAAATACCTGGTGATATTAATCACCCCTAAAGTTCTGGCAGGGTATTTTGGCACTGTTTTATTAACACATATTGTA
>JAGLUC010000458.1 GCA_023134955.1 Methylococcales bacterium
CCTGTTTTATGAATGTGCATGTTTTCAAGCTCTGGTAGAGTAAGCTCTGTGCCTACAGATTCTAAATCAATAGCTTGACCACCCACCATGCCTTGTGAACCACTTGCTTTGCTTAAGGTAGTGATCATTTTTAAACGACTTTCCGCATCAACTTTAATGCTTTTATCATTGGCTAAAATTTCAAAAGCCAAGGCTTGCAAGGCATCTCCAGTTAAAATAGCAGTTGCGTAATCATAAGCAACATGACAGGTTGCTTTACCACGTCTTAAATCATCATCATCCATGGCAGGAAGATCATCATGGATAAGTGAATAAACATGAATTAATTCAACCGCACAAGCAGGACTATCTAAAATGTCTTCAGATAAACCCAATGCTTTTCCTGTTGCGTAAGTCAGCATTGGGCGCATACGTTTTCCACCATCTAATGTGCAGTAGCGCATGGCATCATGAAGTTTTTTAGGTAGAAAATTTTTAGAAGGCAGGCGAGCATCTAATGCTCTTTCCACTCTGCTTTGTGTAGAAATAAGATATTCTTTTAGGGCTTTACTCATCGTTAAAGGGCTCCAAGGTTTGTTTGCCGTTTTTTTCTAATAAAATCTGCACTTTTTGCTCAGCATCCTGCAATGCTTTTTGGCAGGTATTGGTTAATTTAACACCACGTTCAAATGACTTTAAGGACTCTTCAAGGGAAATCTCTCCTTGTTCCATTTGTTCTACAAGTTGTTCAAGCTCTTCAAGAGAATCTTCAAAAAGGGTGCTTTTTTTTCTAGGCATAAAATTTAACTGATTAACAGGCAAGTCATTTATTTTGTATGACAAAATAATTTTTATATATTATTAATCGTTTCATTCATGCTTGATTATCAGTAGTCGTTTATAGTGATAATTACATGTTACGATAATAAAAATGACTATTATATCTTAAATATAAGGACAGCATGAGTAGCGAATATAACGCAGCAGCAATTGAAGTTTTAAGTGGTTTAGATCCAGTTAGGAAACGCCCTGGCATGTACACCGATACCACAAGACCTAATCATTTGGTACAGGAGGTTGTCGACAATAGTGTTGATGAAGCTATGGCTGGGCATGCAGACACTATTGAGGTTATTTTGTTTAAAGATGGCTCTGTCTCAGTTAAAGATAATGGCAGGGGGATGCCTGTTGATTTACATCCAGAACAAGGTATTCCAGGTGTGGAAGTTATTATGACTCAGTTACATGCGGGTGGTAAATTTTCTAATAAAAACTATCAGTTTTCGGGTGGCTTGCATGGTGTTGGGGTATCCGTTGTAAATGCTTTGACCACAAAACTTGAGGTTGAAGTCAAACGTAATGGAAAAGTTTATCAGATGCAGTTTGCCGATGGAGAAAAGCAAACTGAATTAGTAGAAATGGGAACGGTTGGAAAAGCTAATACGGGCACTAATATTGTATTTTGGCCTGATCCTAAATACTTTGATTCAAATAAAATTTCACTGATAAAGTTAAAACATGTTTTAAGAGCTAAAGCTGTTTTATGTCCAGGCCTCAAACTTTCATTAAAGTCAGAACAGACTGAAGAAGAGTGGCTTTGGTGTTATAAAAATGGTCTGAAAGAATACCTGCTTGATCGTGTGGGTGATGTCATTATCTGTCCTGAAGTTCCCTTTATGACTGAATCATCTGCTGCAACTGAAGCCGTTGAATGGGGAGTGGTCTGGACTGAAGACAGTCTGCCAGAAGTGATTGCTGAAAGTTATGTTAATTTAGTCCCTACTGCACAAGGTGGTACTCATGTTAATGGCTTGCGATCTGGTTTAACGGAGGCGATACGTGAGTTTTGTGAGATTAGAAATTTACTGCCACGGGGTCTTAAAATTGCACCAGAAGATGTTTGGGAGCATTGTCATTTTGTATTATCAGTAAAATTAGAAGATCCCCAGTTTTCTGGTCAAACTAAAGAGCGGTTAAGCTCCAGAGAATGCGTGCCTTTTGTATCAGGTATTGCCAAAGACAGTTTTAGTCTGTGGCTTAATCAGCATCCTCAAGAGGGGGAAAAAGTTGCTGAAATTATTTTAACCAGTGCACAAAAACGCTTAAAGTCTAGCAAAAAAATTGTCCGTAAAAAAATTACCTCTGGCCCAGCTTTACCTGGTAAATTGGCTGATTGTTCAGCACAAGATATTTCCAGAACTGAATTGTTTTTAGTGGAAGGGGATTCTGCTGGTGGTTCAGCCAAACAGGCACGAGATCGAGAGTTTCAAGCCATTATGCCGTTAAGAGGTAAAATTTTGAATACTTGGGAGGTAGACTCTTCTCAAGTCATGGCTTCTCAAGAAGTTCATGATATTGCGGTGGCATTGGGGATAGAACCTGACTCTAACGATATACAGAATTTACGTTATGGCAAAATTTGTGTTTTGGCGGATGCTGATTCTGATGGGAACCATATCGCGACATTGATTTGCGCTCTATTTTATAAACATTTTAAAACTCTGGTTAAAACAGGGCATGTGTTTATAGCCATGCCACCCTTATATAGAATTGATGTGGGTAAGAGAGTCTTTTATGCCTTGGATGAAGCCGAGAGAATTGGCGTTTTAGCTAGAATTGAAGCAGAAAAATTGAGAGGAAAAATCAATGTGCAACGCTTTAAAGGCCTGGGAGAAATGAACCCAAGTCAGCTAAGAGAAACCACCATGAACCCAGATACTAGAAGATTAGTGCAACTAACCATTGAAGAAGATGATGATACCTCCGAGCAGTTAGATTTACTGTTGGCAAAAAAACGCTCTCAAGATAGAAAACAGTGGTTAGAAAGCAAAGGTAATTTAGCTGAAGTTTAGTTTATTGCTCATCACCAAAGTAACTTGTATAGATTGAGCGCTGTTTAATGCCATGGATGGCGGATATGCTCTTCACGTTCAAGAATCCCTTTTTTAGTATATATCACCTACAGCAATTGAGATAATAATCGTTGTAAAGCGGTAAAAGATATTCTGATTACCCCCCATAACTCTCCGCTAATTTAATCTACTGCGAATAAGGATTCCCGACAAAATAGCTCGGGAATAACGTATGGAATTATAGTCAAATAGCCACTTTTTTCGTTTATTATGCTCTTTGCGTTTAAGAACACCCCATTTTGTTCGTATATTATTGTGATGGGGCAGGCGTGAAGCAGCATGAATAGTAAACTATTTCAATGCCTTGCAACAACCCTCGCTGAAAATTATCACTTAGCTATCGCTTCGTTTTCCTGATTTTCAGGGATAGATCAAAAATACAAATGAGAATCATTTGCTTTTAGTGGTTTTAAATAATATAATTCACCATCTTTCTGGTGACGTTATATTTAAAATAACGACTTAAATGGGAAGTCGGTGCGTTATCTACTAAGTATTTAACAATGCCGACGCTGCCCCCGCAACGGTAAATAAGTAAAAGACAAATCAAAATGCCACTGTATTAAGGATACTTCTATTAATATGGGAAGGCGATTTCTCAGGTTTTATGTGTGGATTTATTAAATTTCATGCCTAACCACTTATAAGCCCGGATACCTGCCTGAAAGTTTTCGGTGCAGCGGTGGGCTTGCTTACGAGACAAGTCCTCTTGTCTATCTAGTTTATGTTCCTAATACCCTGCTTGTTAGCTTCTATTTGCGCGGGGTAGCGCAAGGGACAATATGATTAACTTCTTATTTATAATGGCACTGCTTTTTGCAGTAACGCCTGTTCATGCACATCTTCATGGTAATGAAGAGCAAGAAAAACCTTTTAACTTTAAATCTCCCTCAAACACAGCGCCTTTTCAAGCCGTTGAGCATGATGAAGAATATTATGGCTGTAGTGGCTATATTCGAAGTGGCTATATACAAACAAATGATTCTTATGCTTCAGCTTTTGCAGGTGAGTTGGGTTGTGGGTATCAATTAAATCAATATATTAAAGCGCACTTGGGTGTGTTTGCATCAATAGATTCAGGCTTAAATAGCCAAAATGATGATAAGATTCAAACGGATTTCTTTAATAAGCAAAAGGATAGTTATTTTATTCTAGGTGAAGCAGTTTTAACGATTTCTTATCAACAGCTTGAGGCTCATTTAGGTCGTCAAAACTTTGATTCACCACACATGGATGCGGATGATTTGCGCATGATTGCCAATTTGTTTGAGGCATATTTGCTGGATTATCATTTTTCTGATGCACTTTATTTTGGTACAGGTTTTGTCAGAGAAGCATCAGGCTGGGAGAATGGAGCAGATGCATCTCAGTTTATATCAGTTGGTGAAGCACTAGGCGGTGAATCCAGTGGTGCCTGGTTAAGCTGGTTAAATTATCAACAAGATCACTATAGCAGTGACACCTGGTTTTATTTCATTCCAGATCATTTGCTTATTTTTTATGCTGAATTTATTTACAATAACAAGCTGATGGATAGATTATCCTACAGTTTGGGTTTGCAATATGATTTAGGTAAAGCAATAGGTACAGAGAAACTCAGTGATATAGATGCACATACCTTAGGTGTTATGGCTACATTATCCTGGGCTGATTTAACTTTTACCATGGCTTACAATAAAAACTTTGGTAATACTACTGCCTTGGCAAGTATAGGAGGAGGAGCTTTTTTTACTTCACTTGAAGACCAGACACTGGATGCTGTCAGTGGAGATAAAGCAGAAAGTCTGTTGCTTAATCTAGAATATAAGCTTGATGATTATTTAACATTCGGAGCAGCAATGGGTAAATTTACTGCATCGAATAAAACTGACTATAACAAGCAAGAAATTAATTTATTTATCAATTACAGTTGGAAGCAGAAGTTAACAGCAGAGTTAATGTACGCAATAATTGATGATAAAAACTCAGAACCCGATATACACCAAATTCGGGCAATTTTAACTTATAGATATTAGAAAGACCATGTACTTTAGAAACCTTGTTTTATCAGCTTTTGTCACTGCGATTGTTGCTGGATTAGTATTTAGTTGCTATCAATTTTTTTTTATAACGCCGATTCTTTTAAGTTCAGAAATCTATGAAATATTGGAACCTATTAACCATCAAATAGTTACCTGGTCGCCAACAGATGGTATGGAACGTAATTCATGGAGTTTTGTGACTAATTTCCTGTTATGTTTTGCTTATGCGTTAATTTTAGTTAGTGCAATGTCAATTGAAGGTTCTGTTAATACTATCAAGGGTTTTTATTGGGGGCTAGCCGCTTTTATAGCACTATTTGTTTCACCTGCATTAGGATTGCCGCCAGAAATTCCAGGTATGGAAGCCTCGCAATTAGAAAACCGGCAAAGCTGGTGGATTATGACAGTAATCGTCAGTATTATCGCGCTGTGGTTAATGGTTTACCAGCGTAAACTGTATAAAGCACTAGGCTTGTTGTTGATGGTTATGCCTCACATTATTGGAGCACCACAACCTGAAGTACATGGTTTTGTTAACACAGACCCTCAAGCCATTAAAGAATTAACGGATTTGTGGCATCAATTTATTGTACATACAACTATTGCTAATGCTTTGATGTGGATAGCGATTGGTACGGCTTCGGGTTTTTTGACTAATAAATTTATCAGTCCATTAGATGCATTAGAAGAAAACAACTCCTGAAGGGTATGTCGTAACAATAGCACCATTTCTGTTGGTATTTATTTCTTGCGCTGAAAATCAGGGAAACGGAG
>JAGLUC010000459.1 GCA_023134955.1 Methylococcales bacterium
ATCTAACCTAATTCGTTATGTTTTTCTCTTTTAATTATGTACCAATTTAATTTCAAGATGACAATTAACTGCTTTTGCATATTTTTTAAGTGTTGCTAAAGAAGGAGAGTGCTTCCCACTTGTAAGTGATGATTCTAACCTAGTAATAGCAGGTGCTTTAGTTCCCATTCGGAAAGCTATTTCTGCCTGACTTAAACCTGAATCCTCACGTGCTAATAACATTCCTCTAAGTAATGAAAACTCAGGGGCTAAATTATCATATTCCTCTTTAACCTTTGGGTTTGATAAAGCCTTTGCTTTTAATTCTTCATGCGTCATTATTTAATAACCTCCAGCATTCTTTTCTTAGCAAGAATAAGTTCCTTTTTCGGTATTTTTTGTGTCTTTTTAATAAACACATGGAGCATAATTATTCGTTTACCAACTTTTGTACAAAAGAAGACTCTTGCAATTCCTTCTTTACTTTTAACCCTTAACTCAAATAAGCCATTTTCAATTGGTTTAGTGTGTGGCATACCAAGGTTTGCTCCAAACTCAATCATTAAGTCCGTTAACCTAAAATAACGAGATAAAAGCCCTTCAGGCAAGCCTAAAATATTTGCTTCAATTTCAGGACTATAATATTCAATGCTCCATTCCATAAGAGCAATGGTAACATATTTGTTATTTTATTCAATGTGAAAATTTTGGCGAAAACATAACGACCAAATCAGATGCCATTTAAAGTGGCACGGCTTTTTGCGAATAGCAAAAACCGTGACGCTTTAAATGGTCAGCTGGATTTTTTGGTTAGGCAACATTTAACGCATATACGCCTAATTCAGATTTATGCTGTTCAATTTGCCAAAGATCATATGTAACCTGATGCCCCATCCAACTTTCAGGGCTAGTTCCTAAAGCAATTGATAACCTAACAGCCATTTCTGGCGTTAAATTTCCATTACCATTAACTATTTTTGATAATGTTTTTCTACTAACAGCTAGGGCTTTAGCAGCATCAGTAATACTTATTTTTGCCGGCTCTAACCATAACCCTTTTATAATTTCTCCTGGATGAGGTGGATTATACATTTTCATAATACCTCCTAATGGTAATCCTCATAATTTACAATTTCGGCATCCCCTTCAGAAAACCGAAAAGTAATACGCCAATTTGTTTGAACTGTTACAGACCATATCCCTTTTCTATCACCTTTTAATTCATGAAGTTTAAGAAATGGAATATCCATATCTTGGGTGGTTTTTGCTTGGTTTAGCTGAGCAAGAATTAAACGCAAACGTTCTGAATGCTTTGCTTGAATACCAGCTTTACTACCCGTTCGATAGAATTTTTCCAAGCCCTTGTGAAGAAAGCTTTTTATCATGATTTAAATTGTAACCCACCAGTTCTCGAATTACAATTTTCTGTTGCCTAACGACCGCTTCAGCCGACGTAAAAAGGGGCAGTTTTTTTGCCTTAGCAAA
>JAGLUC010000046.1 GCA_023134955.1 Methylococcales bacterium
TGCTACTGCAACAGACGACTCTTGTAGCCCATCCTCTTCACCAAATGTACTTAGATCAAAATCAAGCGCATTATCATCGCCTACTTCCTCTGTTACTTCTGCTACTGCAACAGACGACTCTTGTTGCCCATCCTCTTCATCAAAAACTGACAAATCAAACTCTAGTTCACCGCTAGCTTCCTCTTCTGTATCCGTATCCGTATCAACAGCATCCGCTGATTCTGAACTATTATCCAATTCTAACTCTTCAGCATCAAAACTAGATTTATCACCAGGCTGGTCTTTAAACAGTGTAGATTCAGGAGATATCTCACTTCCCATTTCTACAACTTTTACCCAAAAACCCTGGTCATTCTGTTTCCCAGAATTAGCTAGTTCTGTCGCATATTCTTCAAATCCCTTAGCATTTTCATTAGCATAAAATATTTCCAGCAATTTTAATTTACACTCATCCCTTTCTGGTTGACTTTCAATAGCCTGACGCATTAAATCTTCAGCTTGCTGATAACGTCCATATGCCAAATAAACATCAGCTTCTGAAATTGGGTCAACTTCATTCTGCTCTGTATCAAACGCATCAAAATCACTTGGGGTAAATTCACTTAAAAATGAACTCTCTCCCACTGTACCAACATCGTATGAAGAGCTATCATCCATACTTGGTACGGAAAGTTCTTCAGTAGAAGTTCCTGGTGAATCAGGTAAACTGATTTCGCTTGCATTGGCAAACATACTTTCAGCATCCGTTTCATTATTATTACTATTGTTATTATTTCTTCTACGCCACCACCACCACACAATTAGTATAAGAAAAACACAAGCACTAACAGCAGCAATGATCAAATGATACATATCTGTCAGTAAACCTTGTTCTGGTTCTGGCTGTACAACTGTTTTTAATTTAGGTTTTACTTTAGATTTAACTACGGGTTTAACTACTTTTACATCTTTTGGCACGACTTTAGCAACAGGAGGTGTCACAACAGCTGGTTTAACTTCTGCTTTTGCCTTTTCTTGTTTCCTTGCCAATTCCTCAGCTTTTAAATTTTCTTCTATTTTTGCCTTGGCTAACTTTTCAGCTTTTATTTTTTCTTCAAGTTTCTTTTCAACTTCTGCTTTTTCTTCAAGTTTTGCAAGCCCCTCTGCTTTTGCCAGTTTCTCAGCACGCTCTATTTCAGCACTTGCATCTGATGCTTTCTGAGTTTGTAATGCAGCAATCTGCTCATCTTTTAAAACCAGCATCTGCCGCATATTTGCTAATTGCTGCTTCACTTTTTCCAGCTCTGCTTCTAATGCTAAACCTTCTTCAGATAAAGTAGCTAATCTCTCTAATTCAGCGGCTCTGTCAGTCGACTTATCATTTTTTGCAGATATAACAGCTGTTTCATCTATTTCTGCATCAATGGGTGCAAGTAATTCTAACCGTGGAGCAAACTCTTCAGATGAAGAAAGAGATGGATTCTTTTCTTTTACTTTTTCTGCAACTCGCCCTTTCCAAACATTAGTTTGTTTGTTAAATGCTGATATAGCTGCTTTTTGCGACAATTTTAGAATGATGTTTTTTTCTGGAATTGTAAGTGTCTGTCCCACCTTTAAAGCATTGACGTTATTTTCATTGAACGCTTGTGGGTTTGCTTCAAAAATACCCATCATCATTTGTGCTATTGAGACATCATCGTCCGCACCAATCTTATTGGCAATACCCCACAAGGTATCACTCTCTTTAGTTATAACAGAATTTATAGCTGTCCTTGTTTTCTCTGCGTTTATTTCTTCAACAATTATTTCTTCTTGCTCAGATTCTAATACTATTTCTTCTTGCTCAGGTTCTAATACTATTTCTTCTTGCTCAGATTCAAGTACTATTTCCTCCCTTTCTGCTTCAACAATTATTTCTACCTTCTCAGGTTCAGCGATGATTTCTTTCTGCTCAATCTCTTGCTCAACAATTTCTTTTTCAAGTTCAACAACAGTTTCCACTTGCTGAGGTTTTTCTTCAACAATTAATTCATCTTGTTTAAGTTCAGCAACAGGTTCAACTTTTTGGATAATAGGAATGACTGGTTGAGTGTATGCCACTGGAGGATCAATTAATACCGTAAATTCACGATATAAATTACCACTCTCCCAGCTAACCTCTAGTAAAAAATCCAAAAATGGCTCTCTTAATGCCTCTTGTGAACTTAACTTAACAATGGCAGATTTATTGCCTCTAATAATAGATTCAACCTTTATTTTTGAAAGGAAATAACTCCAGGGCACGCCAGCTTCATCAAACTTTTCAGGTGAAGCAATTCTTACGTCTATGTTCGAAAGGTTATCTTCTGCCGAAACAATTAAAGCAATCTCGGCATTTAACTTCTGATTAAGGCTCGAGTGCAATTTAATATCACCAATTCCTAGCGAGTTAGCACTTGCTGGTACTAGTAATGATATAGCCGCTAATGTTTTACTTAAATTGCGCACTAGGCTCTCCTTCACAATTTTTTACCACAATTTTTTACCACAATTCTAAATCCAAAGGGTAGTCATAAATATATTCTCTAAGATTAGACTAGATGTAATTTTTTACCAGTTCTTCTGCAATTTGAACGCTATTTAATGCCGCGCCTTTTCGTACATTATCCCCGACCACCCATAAATCAATACCTTGTGTATGTGAAATATCTTCTCTAATTCGTCCAACAAACACATCATCATGCCCCGATGACTCTGTAACAGCCGTTGGATAACCACCATCAACTCGCTCATCCATTACGCTAACGCCTGGCGCATTTTCTAGTAACTGACGAACCGTTGCCACATCAATTTTCTTTTTAGTTTCAATATGTACAGCTTCTGAGTGTCCATAAAAAACGGGGACTCTTACTGCTGTTGGGTTTACCTTAATCGACTGATCTGCAAATATTTTTTGAGTTTCCCAGACCATTTTCATTTCTTCTTTGGTATAGCCATTGTCCATAAAAACATCAATTTGTGGTAATACATTAAAGGCTATTTGCTTAGGATAGACTTCCGCTGTAATAGGTTTGCCATTAAGCAATTGCGTAGTTTGCTTGACCACTTCTTCTATTGCTTGCTTTCCCGTACCCGAAACAGCTTGATAAGTGCAGACATTAATCCTTGTTATCCCTACTGCATCATAAATAGGCTTTAGAGCAACCAGCATTTGTATGGTTGAACAATTTGGGTTTGCAATAATACCGCGTGTTTTATAATCCGCTATTTTTTCAGGATTAACTTCAGGTACGACTAAAGGAATATCATCGTCATATCTAAACTGTGATGTATTATCAATAACCACACAACCCGCTGCTGCAGCCTTAGGTGCAAATTCTTCTGAAATAGAAGCCCCAGCAGAAAACAATCCTATTTGTACCTTTGAAAAGTCAAACTCAGCAAGATCTTCAACAATTAAAGACCCACCTTTAAAAGGAATTCTTTTTCCGACAGAACGACTACTTGCTAATGCATAAACTTTACCCACTGGAAAATTACGCTCTTCCAGAATTGATAACATCGCTTCACCAACAGCACCCGTTGCTCCAACAACGGCTACATCAATATTTTTTGACACAAACACACCTCTGTAACAATGACATGACTCACATGCCAAAACTTTAAAATATACTCTTTGCGTTCAAGAATACCCCATTTTAGTGTGTGGATTATTGTGATGGGCCAGGCGTAAAGCAGCAGGAATAGCAATCTATTTCAATACTTTACAACAACGCCCATCGCGATAAGATGCATGCTAAAACGGGGGATTCTTGAACGTGAAGAGTATGTTATTTTAAGACTGCTAAAATTTTTGCTGTAATATCACTAACAGTACCAACACCTGCAACTGTTCCAAATTTTGCCGACTGATCGTCCGCTGAATAAAAATCAACTAATGGTTTTGTTTGCTGATGATACACAGCTAATCGTTTCTTCACTGTTTCTTCTTTATCGTCTTCTCTTTGAACCAGCGCCTCACCAGTTACATCATCAATACCTTCTTGCTTAGGCTTATTAAATTCAACATGGTAGGTACGGCCTGAGGATAGGTGTACACGTCTTCCACTCATGCGTTTGATAATTTCAGCATCATCTACTGCAATTTCGATAACCACATCAATTTCAACCTGCATGTCAAGCAAGCCTTCAGCTTGAGCAATAGTACGCGGAAAGCCATCAAGTAAAAAACCTTTACCACAATCTGCCTGAGTAATACGTTCTTTAATTAAACCTAAAATAATGACATCTGAAACCAAACCACCCGAATCCATTACTTTTTTTGCTTTCACACCCAAAGGAGTTCCTTCCTTAACAGCTGCACGTAACATATCACCCGTAGATATTTGAGGAATCCCATATTTTTCAGTGATAAATTGAGCTTGTGTACCTTTACCAGAACCAGGACTACCAAGAAAGATAATACGCATAAAAAATAACTCCAAAATTTAAAACAGCTTGTGCCTAACTAAGTATATGAGTCTACAAATTTAACTCATCTTTCAATATATTTTATCTCAAAAAATATTTATATGCTTACATCTCTTGTAAAAACTATTTAATTTCCTTATTCTTAAAAGAGTATTATTTAATTTTAAAGGATATCTATACTATGCGCGTTGAAGAACTAATGACTCCAAATGTATTCACTGTTGATCCTCACGATATGGTTGACCGGGTGTTCTTCTTAATTCATTATGAAAAAGTGAGACATATTCCTGTGGTAGAAAAAGGAAAAGTTGTCGGTATAGTTTCTGATAGAGACATGTACAAGGCTCTCGGCCCTAAAAGCAACTCCAATGCAATTGAAAGCAATAAAGAAGGAACAGAGTTACACGTTGTACATAAAAAAGTACAAAATATTATGCGCCGAGGTGTCATCTCTGTTACCTCCGACACACTTGCTTCAGAAGCTGCTGCACTCATGACTAGCAATAGAATAAGTGCTTTACCTGTTATTGGTGGTGAAAAATTAGTGGGCATTTTATCTTCAACCGATATTCTCAGAGTTTTTTCTAAAATAGAACATGCTAAAGAACGAAGAGAACAACGTATTGCTGATAGAATAAGTCATTCATAATCAGCATAATATTCTAAAAACAAAAAAAGCCCACACACAGGGGCTTTTTTGTTTAAAATCATTCAATATGACTGTAGAGGATATAAAACAACAAACCATCGCTTGGCTAAACTCATTTATTATTAAATATAATATATGTCCTTTTGCCAAATTCGAGCATGATAAAGGAAGTATTTATTATTCTGTTATAGATTCAAAGCATACTGAGCAGTGTCTGGAAGCAGTTATTAGCGAATGTCAACGCCTGGATCGACAACAAGAAATTGCAACAACTCTAATCATTTATCCCAATAATTTTATTGAATTTGATGACTTTCTTGATTTTCTGGCTATGGCTGAATCATTATTAATTGACCAGCAATATGAAGGCATCTACCAACTTGCCAGTTTTCATCCTCATTATTGCTTTGCAGGTGAAGATGTAATGGATCCGGCAAATTATACCAACCGTTCCCCGTACCCTATGCTTCACCTCATTAGAGAATCCAGCTTAGAGCAGGCATTAAAATCATACCCTCACCCAGAAAATATTCCAGAAAGAAATATTCAATTAATGAGAGAAATGGGGCTTGAAAAAGTTAAAAGGATTTTAAAAGATGCTTTATTAAAAACAAAAGAGCAATAAACATTGTTCTTTTGCTCTATTTTTCATTTTTTAAATTTAAGACCCATGCCCATAAAACTTGGTTTATTAATATCTTCTGGTACAGATTCAGCTTCAGGCTCCTTCCCCTCTTCTTCTACCTGGTCGTCATCAATTGTCCTGAGAATACTCCCTTCCACATCGTAAACCACTCCATCTACTTCATATTCAGGCTGTTTTTTCTTTTTATTCTTACCAACAACATTGCCTTCTACGTCATAGGTAACAATACTATCATCAACAACTTCAGGTTCTGGTTCAGCAGTCAACTCAACCAAAAACTCACTAAACCACTGAGTATTTTTTATATTGTTCAGATCCACATCATTAACAATATCCTCTTCACTAGGTAAACTACCATGTTCTTTAGATGTTTCCAGAGCCTCCAGACACGCAGCTTCCTGCCCTCGCAACCCATAAATACACGCTAGATTATAAGCTGCACTACCTCGCTGGATTCTTTCCGCATTATCAAAAAACTCTTTAGCAAGATCATAAAGCTCATCATTAGGCGAAATATCCATAATGCAAGCCAAGTCCATATAAGCCACACCACCATCAATCGCCGCACCTAAATGATTAGGCTCGACTAACAAACAAAATGTAAACTTAGAAATGGCCTCTAAATAAAGCTTAACACCTTCCTCTTCTGTCTTTGCTTTAGCCTGGTGTAACAATGCAAAACCCCAATTATACAGAGCCTCACCCATAACTAAATCATCTTTAACAACCTCTGCATATCCTTTATATGCACTAATAAACAGTTGATCTGACTTTGCACCCTCATTAGTACGAGCAGCTGTTGTTTGTTTTATTGCTGCTTTTAAAACTGATTTTTTGCCATTAAACAATGCCATTAACATCTCCAATTCTGTGTGTTATATTTTTATTGCTATAGAATAACAGTTCAATTGAATTACATCATCACTCAAATGAATAAAAAAGAAATAAACTCTGAAACATCTCAAATTGCCTGGCAAGAATTACAGCGTTTTTTTGCTAGTGGTTTGACTATATTTGTTTGCTCAGATATTGATCTGGTTGATGTTGCCTATCAATTTTCAATTGATAACAAAACACAGGTTGAGCAATGGCTTAAAAATGAGGAAATTGCTCCAGTTTCAGATCAACAAGCATTGAAATGGTGTGAAGAAAACGCATCTGTATGGGCGGTTGTTGTTAAACCCTGGGTACTCGTTCAGAGTTAAGACACAATCAGAGCTACTTTAACAAACGCCATACCGTTTTAAACTTATTCATAACAGATACCTTTAATTTGTAATCACAAACCGTACTGCATCCAGCCTTAACTGTGCTTGCTTGATACTTTCATGTGACAGCATAGTCATATCTTTTAATTGCTCAATCTCTTGCTGTTTAATACTTGGATTGACCTTCTTCAATCTGACCAGGCGTTTTATTTCTGCCGTTAAGGTTTCCAACATTTTAGCGTTACTTTCCGCAATCAACTCATTCATTTGTTGAGTAGCAAATGTTTCAGCTACTTTAATTATCTCGTTAATATGTTCTCGCTGGCTATTAACAAAACTGATTATCTGGTCTTTCTCAAACTTGTCTGCTGTTTCAAGCATACTTTGATGACTAATAGCTTGACTAAGATTCTGTTTATTCTGATCTATCAAAATTCTAACGGGCGTATGCGGTAAAAAACGTCCTATTTTTTGTTTTGCGGGGGCACTACATTCAACAATAAACAGTATTTCAAGCAAAAATTGCCCTGCATCAAGCTCTGGATGATTAATAACACTGAGTGCGGCATTGCCTGTTTCACTTGATAATACCAAGTCCATGGCAGACATAACCAAAGGATGTTCCTGGGTAATAAATTGCATATCCTCACGCGCCAGGGCTATCTCACGATTGACAGTCACCGTTACCCCATCACCTGGAACCATAGGAAAATAAGAAATTCTTAAATTTTCACTAGGTCTAAGAATATGACAGTCAATAGAATGGTATTCCACATCTACGCCATAACAATCAAATATCGCTTCCATATATGGCCACAAAGAACCCTCTCTATCAATTCTGTTTAGCTGCTCAATCAATTGATAAGCCTGATCTTTTCGGCATGAATTTAATTCCAGCAACTGATCTCGTCCTTGATGCATGGCATGCTCAAGCTGAGTATTTAATTGTTGTGTTTTTAACACTAAAGCATCAACCTGTTGCTGGTTTAGCTGATTGAGCGCAGTAGATAATTGATCAGCCAATTGACTAGCAACCTGCGATGCCGCCGAACAATTGTGCTGAAAAGCATTAAAGCCTTCTTCATACCATCTATAAAGCACATGTTGTGCTGTATTTAACTGATAGGGAGTATGAATCTGAATAACATGTTTTTGCCCTATGCGATCCAACCGGCCAATACGCTGCTGCAATAAATCTGGATTATCGGGCAAATCAAATAATATCAGATGATGAACCATCTGAAAGTTTCGACCTTCACTGCCAATTTCCGAGCAAATTAACAAAGGAACAGTACTTTCATCATCAGAAAAATAAGCCGCTGCCCTATCTCGCTCAACAATACTCATGCCTTCATGAAATACAGCGGATGCAATACCTTTTCTATTTTTTAAGGATTTTTCCAGTAAAATGACTGTTTCAGCTTGCCGACATATTAATAAGGCCTTTTCCCCAGCCGTTTGCAGTTCATTTAATTTATCCAGCAACCAGGCGAAATAAGGACTATCCTCCAGCTTAGTTGATTCGGTTGATGCTCTTAGGGGATAACCATAACTCTCACGCTCAGGAAACCCCTGCACCGTTTGTCGTGAATTTCTAAACAAAATTCGCCCAGTACCATGGTGGTCTAACAGTAATGTAATTAACTCATCTCTTGCTTCAACTGATTTTTGCGTATCATTTACCCTAGTCAACAACACATCAACATTATCTTGCTCAAGTATTGCTCTAAGACTTTGCTGTTGTTGCTCTGAAATATGATCAGCAGAAACCAATAGCCTTGCTGCATCCGCCACAGGTTCAAACAACGCCTCTTCCGTTAAAAATTGTTCAAACTGATAAAAACGGTCAGGGTCTAATAATCTTAATCTTGCAAAATGACTTTCTTTACCTAATTGTTCTGGCGTGGCTGTTAATAGAATCAACCCAGGAGTGGCAAGCGCTAATTGCTCAACAAATAAATAGTCAGCACTTGGACTAAATTCATTCCACTCTAAATGATGTGCCTCATCAACCACCACAATATCCCAACCAGCATCTAATGCCTGTTGTTGTCTTTGTGGATTATCAGAAAAAAAGCTTTGCGAACACAAAACCAATTGTTCTGTAATAAAGGGATTTACTTCATTAATTGCTAAACAACGCGCCTCATCAAAAATACTAAAATGCAAATTAAATCGCCTTAGCATTTCAACTAACCATTGATGCAATAAACTTTCTGGCACAATAATCAATTGTCGATGACTTAGCCCATTAATCAATCGGCTTTGCAATATCAGACCTGCTTCTATGGTTTTCCCTAAACCTACCTCATCAGCCAGCATAATCCGTGGCTCACTACGATTCGCTGCTTCATGGGCAATATAAATTTGATGAGCAATTAAAGATGCCCTTGCACCTTGCAAACCTTTTACTTCGGATTGCTGATGTCGTTGCTGTCTACGCCAAGTCTCATAACGCAACAAAAACCAGGCAGATGGGTCAATCTGTCCAGTAAATAAACGATCCTGAGGTTTATTAAATTGAATATGATGATTCAAATCCATTTCATCCAAACGATGCGACTCGCCACCATCATCTTTACCGAGATAGGTAATCAAGCCATCCTTTTCAAACACTTCTTCAACTATTAACTTAATCTGCTCAGTAGACTCTATTTCATCACCAATCGTAAATAAAACACGGGTTAAAGGTGCATTATCTTTAGCATAAACTCGCTTTTCGCCTGCTGCTAAATACAACACAGAGACCCGGTTAAATTCCACAGCCAAAATCAAGCCTAAACCCAATTCAGACTCAGTATTACTTACCCATCGTTGTCCTGGAATAAAGTCATTCATATTTAATTACAAAAAGTGCCCTTTCTTAGCCCTCTCTTGCTGGAGAGGGTTGGGTGAGGAGGAAATAGAAAGTATGAATTTCAACATTTCTTTCATTTTCTTGTATCAATTAAGAGAATCTTGCAGAGGAAATTTTTTAGTTTCTCCTCACCCAACCCTCCCCA
>JAGLUC010000460.1 GCA_023134955.1 Methylococcales bacterium
TCAAACCACTGTTATGGCAGGTAACCGCTTTTACTCTGGCTCATACCATTACATTGGCGTTAAGTATATATGGTGTTATCAGTGTTTCCTCGTTAATTATTGAACCTTTGATTGCGTTATCTATTGCCTATGTGGGCATAGAAAATATGCTAACCCGTGAATTAAAACCCTGGCGTGTGGTTGTCGTTTTTTTATTCGGCTTGTTGCATGGCTTAGGGTTTGCTGGAGTTTTGACCGAACTTGGCTTGCCAGAGTCTCAGTTTGTTACAGCTCTGATCAGCTTTAATATCGGTGTCGAACTGGGGCAGTTAAGCGTGATTTTACTGGCATTTTTAGCACTGTTCTGGTTGCGCAAGAATCGAGATCTATACCGTAAGTTTGTTATTATTCCAGGTTCTTTCAGTATTGCTATGATGGGTTTGTACTGGACGTGGGTCAGGATTATTTGATTTTGTGCAAAGATCGCAGTGAATATTATTTGTTGATATAGGTCATGCCTTTCAGGCTGGTCGTGCGTTATAAATAGTGTCTGCATTCTTTTGGGAATCTGGTGGTATGCGAAAAACAACAAGCATAACTATCGATGGTAATCAGGCCGCTGCCTCGATTGCTCATCTATGTAACGAAGTCATAGCTATTTATCCCATTACACCGGCTTCGCCGATGGGGGAATGGTCAGATGAATGGTCTGCGCAGGGGCAGAAAAACCTGTGGGGAACAGTGCCTGAAGTGATTGAAATGCAATCCGAGGGTGGTGCTGCAGGGGTCATTCATGGCGCATTACAGACTGGTTCTCTGACCACTACATTCACCGCATCTCAGGGTTTGCTATTGATGCTACCCAATATGTATAAGATTGCCGGTGAACTGACTCCAACGGTATTCCATATTGCAGCACGATCTCTGGCCTGTCAGGCATTATCGATTTTTGGCGATCATAGTGATGTGATGTCTGCCAGGTCTACCGGTTTTGCCATGCTGGCTTCTAACTCCCCTCAGGAAGTTCTGGACCTGGCACTTATAGCTCAGGCTGCTACTTTACAAAGTCGAATACCCATTCTGCACTTTTTTGATGGTTTCAGAACCTCTCATGAAATAGCCAAGATAAAAGCGTTTAATGACACCATCTATCATGCCATGATTGATGATGAGTGGATTAAAGCACACCATGCTCGTGGTTTATCGCCGGAACACCCTGTTTTACGTGGTAGCTCGCAAAATCCAGATGTCTATTTTCAGGCACGTGAATCGGTTAATCCGTATTACAGCAACATGCTCGCTTTAATGCAGAACGCCATGGATCGTTTTGCTAATCTAACTGGCCGGCACTATCACTTATTCGATTACATTGGCGCTCCCAGTGCCGAACGGGTCATTATTTTGATGGGATCAGCTGCTGAAACAGTCGAAGAAACGGTCGATTTTCTAGTCAGACAAGGTGAATCTATTGGTGCAATTAAAGTTAGATTGTACCGACCTTTTTCGGCAGAAGCATTGATCACTGCCCTGCCCGCTAACTGCACTAATATTGCTGTGCTGGATCGTACCAAGGAGCCTGGTGCTGATGGTGAACCTTTGTATAAAGATGTAGTGACAGCCATTGCCCAGTATTGCAGCTCGGCAGATTGTAAATTTGCCAACATGCCTCGGATTATAGGGGGGCGTTATGGTTTGTCGTCTAAAGAATTCACACCTGCAATGGTCAAAACAATTTTTGATCATCTCAAACAAGCCGTACAGAAAAACCCGTTCACCATTGGTATTTTTGATGATGTCAGTTATCACAGTCTGGACTGGGATGAAAATTTTCGTACTGATGCCCACAGCAACACTTTTCAGGCACTTTTTTTTGGACTTGGTAGCGATGGTACCGTCAGTGCCAATAAGAACAGTATCAAGATTATTGGTGATAACACAGACTTGCATGCACAAGGCTATTTTGTTTATGACTCCAAAAAATCAGGCGCTGTTACCGTCTCGCACCTGCGATTTGGCTCGGCACCCATTCATTCTACTTATCTTATTGCTAGTAACGATGCCAATTTTGTCGCCTGTCACCAACCTGTGTTTCTCGAACGCTATGATATGCTTGATCTGGCTACAGAAAACGCAGTGTTTTTACTTAATTCAGCTGCTGATTGCGAAACAGTCTGGGACACCTTACCCAAACAAATGCAACAGCAAATCATTGATAAACAGATCAGGTTTTATAGTATTGATGCCTATGCGGTTGCAGAAAAAACCGGAATGGGCAAACGCATTAATACCATTATGCAAACCTGCTTTTTTGCCATCTCAGATATTTTACCCAGAGATGATGCCATTCTTGCTATCAAGCAGGCGGTTGAAAAAACCTATGGCAGAAAAAACAAACGAATGGTTGAGCTGAATTTCCACGCCATTGATGAAACTTTAGCCTGTTTATACGAAATTAAAATTCCTAAACAGGTATCCAGTGAAATTATACTGCATTCCTCCGTACCCGACTCGGCACCAGAATTTGTTCGCAAAGTCACAGCAGAAATCATTGCGGGTCATGGAAATACGCTTCCAGTCAGTTTGTTCCCTGCAGATGGATCTTACCCTTTAGGTACCAGTGCTTACGAGAAACGTAACCTGGCACTGGAAATCCCCGTCTGGGAAACAGACTTGTGTACTCAATGTGGCAAATGCGTCATGGTTTGCCCTCATGCCGTTATTCGCAGCAAAATTTTTCCGGCAAGTGATGTAGCAGATGCACCACCAACATTCAAACATACAGCTATGCTGGGCAAGGATTTTCCAGCAAACCTGGAGATCAGTTATCAGGTTGCACCTGAAGATTGTACTGGCTGTGCCTTATGTGTAGATATTTGTCCAATCCGCGACAAATCAAATGCCAGTCGCAAGGCACTCAATATGGCTCAGCAACCTCCACTGAAACAACAGGAAAGGGAAAACTGGGATTATTTTTTGTCACTGGCAGAGTATGATCGTCGCCTGTTAAAAGCTACGACCATCAAAGGTTCAATGCTGATGCAACCTTTGTTTGAATTCTCTGGTGCCTGTGCGGGCTGTGGTGAAACGCCTTATCTAAAACTGGCTTCTCAATTATTTGGTGACCGCATGGTAGTCGCTAATGCCACAGGTTGTTCCTCCATTTATGGCGGTAATCTGCCGACTACCCCCTGGGCAAAAAACAGCGAAGGTCGGGGACCAGCCTGGAACAACTCATTATTTGAAGATAATGCCGAATTTGGTTTAGGTCTTCGAGTCGCCATTGATAAACATTCTGCACAGGCTGTTGAATTATTAACACAACTCAAGCCACAGATAGATAAGGAACTGCTTGAAGCGATTATACATGCCGATCAATCCGATGAAGCAGGTCTTTATGATCAGCGCCAACGTGTTGCCAGTTTACGTCAACAGTTAAAAGCTATTGTTACGCCAGTTGCCAGCCAGTTGTTACAACTGGCTGAAGATCTTTGTAAAAAAAGTGTCTGGATCGTGGGTGGTGACGGTTGGGCTTATGATATTGGTTATGGTGGTCTGGATCATGTGCTGGCGAGTGGTCGCAATGTCAATATTCTGGTACTGGATACTGAGGTTTATTCTAATACTGGCGGACAGACATCCAAAGCCACTCCGCGTGGTGCTGTTGCCAAATTCTCAGCCAGCGGCAAATCAACAGCCAAGAAAGACCTGGCCCTGCTTGCCATGGATTATGAAAACGTCTATGTGGCACATGTTGCCTATGCAGGAAAAGATACTCAAACACTACGTGCTTTTCTGGAAGCCGAAGCGCATGATGGGCCATCATTGATTATTGCCTATTCACCGTGTATTGCTCACGGCATAGATTTATCCAATAATCACCAGCAACAACAACTGGCAGTAAAAAGCGGTCATTGGCCTCTATTCCGTTATGATCCTAACCGTATCAAACAAGGCAAAAATCCGATGCATCTTGATTCTGCACCACCTTCTATTCCATACCAGGACTTCATCCGCACAGAAGCACGCTTTGATATGCTCTGGCAGACCCATCCTGAAAACGCCGAAAAATTGCTGGCTCTGGCACAGCGCGATGTTAATCATCGGTATCATTATTACCAACAACTGTCCGAACTAGACTGGTCTGACAGCACCCGTGTGGCTGCCGTTAAAGCTAACTTCAAACATGCAGTCAAGGAGATTTAACATGGTGGACTTAAGCACACAATATCTTGGTTTAAAACTTAACAATCCGCTGGTTCCCTCCGCCTCCCCCTTAAGCAAAGATTTGGATACAGCAAAGCAACTGGAAGATGCAGGTGCTTCCGCTTTAGTGATGCACTCATTATTTGAGGAACGCATCGAAACTGAAGCCAGGCGACATGAGCGATTCTTTCACCAACAGGCAATTGGTCATGCTGAAGCGGATAGCTTTCACCCACTGCATTTTGACTATGACAGCTATCAAGATCGTTATCTGGAAAAACTGCATCAGCTAAAAATGCAACTCGACATCCCTGTTATCGCAAGTCTTAATGGCACTACGCCAGAAGGCTGGATCGAATATGGCAAGGCCATTCAACAGGCTGGAGCGGCTGCGCTTGAGCTTAACGCTTATTATATTGCCGCTGATATTGAATTGACTGCTCAAGCTGTTGAAGAGCAATATCTAAAGGTATTAACTGAATTGCGTCGCCATGTTTCCATACCCATTACCATGAAACTGTCATCCCAATTTAGTTCACCACTGCATTTTATTCGCAAGCTGGAACAAGCGGGGGCAAACGGTGTTGCACTGTTTAATCGTTTTTACCAACCTGATATTGATCTTGAAAGCTTGCTGATCATACCTAAAATAAATCTATCTACCTCGGCTGAGACATTATTACGAATCCGCTGGGTTGCTTTGCTTTATGGTCGAGTAAAGCTGTCCATTGCGGTTACTGGCGGTTTTCATACCGTTGAAGATGTCATCAAAGCCTTGCTTGCCGGAGCCGATGTCATTCATCTATGTAGCATACTGCTGGAAAAAGGTCCGCAACAGCTTAAGCAACTGCTTAATGAGTTAGCTTATTGGCTTGAACAACACGAATATGAATCCATACAACAGCTAAAAGGCAGTCTCAGTCAACAACATGCCATTAATCCTGCTGATTACGAACGGGCAAATTATATTGAAATACTGGATAGTTATAGCTCATCTGGTGGGGTATTAAGATAAATGATGTTAAGATTCTAAACCTTGAATTTCCTTATAATTGCTTTTTCAATTTCAACCAGTGGCAATACCGAAAAAGAAACTGCGGTGATTAACAACCATTGTTCTACACCGATCGGGACAGTGCCGAATAATATATTCATTGGCTCCAGATAGGTAAATCCGAGTTGAAACAGAAATAAAACTATCACTGCAAACAAGGCATATCGGTTTCCAATTAATCCCTGAACATTCAGTATGGATGCTTCAATTTTTCGGGAATTGAACAGGTAGAAAATTTCAAACATAACCAGTGTGTTGACTGCCACTGTACGTGCATGCTCTATGGTTTCGCCGCTCTTGTGTTCCCACAAGAACAAGCCGAAAGTGCCAGTGACTATTATTAAAGATACAAAAACTATGCGCCAGATTAAAAAAGGCGTGAGTAACGGTTCATTTGCATTTCGTGGAGGTCGTGACATTACATTTACTTCAGGCGGTTCAAATGCCAGGGTTAAAGCTAGCGTGACAGCGGTAATCATATTAACCCAAAGAATCTGCACTGGTGTTATCGGTAGCATTGTGCCCATAAGAATAGCTGCCATAATAATCAATGCTTCTCCACCATTGGTGGGCAGGATGAATAAAATAGCTTTTTTAAGATTATCGTAAACTGTGCGTCCTTCCAGTACGGCATGTGCCAATGAGGCAAAATTATCATCCGCCAGCACCATTTCCGCTGCTTCCTTGGCTGCTTCGGTGCCTTTTTTACCCATTGCTATACCGACATCTGCACGTTTCAGAGCAGGTGCGTCGTTAACACCGTCGCCCGTCATTGCCACAATATTACCATTAGCCTGCATGGCTTTGACCAAACGCAATTTGTGCTCTGGACTGGAGCGAGCAAATATATTAATTTTACTAACAGACTGTTGTAGTTCTGAATCAGACAAGGTTTCGATCTCATGCCCGGCCAGTACGGAACTAGATTCAGTTAGACCAAGCTGTGCGCCAATCGCAGCAGCAGTATCAGCATGATCACCAGTAATCATTTTTACCTTGATGCTCGCGTTCTGGCATTGTTGCACTGCAATAATCGCTTCTTCCCGTGGTGGATCCATCATACCTACGATACCCAGCAAAGTCAGATCTGTTTCCAGATCATCAAATATTAGGTTTCGCCGTTGATTGCTATTAGCCTTCATTGCAATAGCCAAGAGACGCTGTCCTCGTTGAGCCATAGATTTCATTTGTTGTAACCAATAATTGTGATTCAGCACAGTATCGTCACAACCATTACGTTGCTTGGTACACATTTCCAGCAATCTTTCTGGCGCACCTTTTATATACGTAAAACCATGTCCAGTATGATCGTGATGTAGCGTAGCCATGAACTGGTGTTCCGACTCAAATGGAATAACGTCAGTACGAGGCCATTTTTCCTGTTCCAGATTAATTTGTAAGCCTGCCTTTAGCGCCATTGCCAGTAATGCGCCTTCAGTTGGATCTCCGTGAAGCTTCCAGTTGCCTTGTTTTTCATGCAGAGCAGCATCGTTACACAGCAGTGCTGCTCGCGCCAACTCTGCCAGGATCGGATGATCATCTAGGCTGATATCTTGTTTCTGCAATTGAAAGCTTCCATGCGGGTTATAACCGACACCGTTTATGCTATAGAGGTGAATAGGAGTTAATATCGAAGTAACTGTCATTTCGTTACAGGTTAGCGTCCCTGTTTTATCAGAACAAATTACGGTCACTGAACCGAGGGTTTCAACGGCTGGCAAACGGCGGATAATCGCATGTCGTTTACCCATACGCTGTACACCAATTGCCAGGGTAATAGACATGATTGCAGGCAGACCTTCTGGTATTGCTGCAATCGCCAGGCCCACCGCTGCCATAAAAATTTCAGCCATTCCGTAATGACGAAAATAGTGACCAAATAAAAAGGTCGCAATCGCCAGCACAAAAATTGAGCCAGTCAGCCAACGCCCGAATTGTGTGACTTGTTTAAGCAGAGGAGTGACTAATGTCTCTACTTTGGCGACCAAAGTGCTGATTAAACCAATTTCTGTACTAATTCCAGTTGCAACCACAACAGCAGTTGCCTGTCCGCTACTCACCAAAGTACCAGAATAGGCCATAGATAAGCGATCTCCCAGTTCAGCATTTTGTTCTACTGCCTCAGTTTGTTTCTCAACTGGCAGTGATTCCCCTGTTAAAACGGCTTCTTGCAGTCGAAAATTCTTGCATTTTAGCAGCCGCAAATCAGCGGGTACTTTATCGCCAGATTGCAGCATGACAATATCGCCAGGAACCAGTTGATCAGCAGCAATGGTGGTTTGATGACCCTCTCGAAGAACTATCGCTTGCGGTGAGAGCATTTTGCGGATTGCCTGTAGCGCGTTTTCGGCTTTGCCTTCCTGTATATAACCAATTAGCGCATTAATAATAACCACGCCGAAAATCACACCGCTATCAACCATGTGACCGAGTATTAAAGTGATCATTGCGGTAAACAACAATACATAAATAATCAAATTATGAAACTGACTGAGAAAACGTAACAACGCACTACGTGGTTTTATCTCAGGTAGACGGTTAAGCCCGTATTTTTGTTGGCGGTCACTGATATCCGCTTGCTCAAGCCCCTTCATGGATGCATACAGTTTCGCCAATACCTGTTCCGTACTATGGCTGTGCCAGGCTATTTTATCTGGAACCTGATGTTTATTATTGGCTTGTAATTGTCGTCTTTGTAGAAAATTCCAGGTAATCCAGGCAGAAATAATACCTAACAGCACAGCCGTAAACATAACAAGCCAAGGCCAGATATGCGTTTGTGCAAACCAATGATAAATAACTTCTTGATTACTCATGGGACTCCGCCAATTTTAAAAGTCTGGTCGACATAGGAAAAATTAATGGGGTTAGATACTGTCTTAAAAATCAACCCTTATTTGTTTTTATTTATTAAAAACGCCCTCTCTTTTTCTTGGCTCGCCCTTTAAAAACTTAGTCGGCTCTTCTACGGTCTTGTGAGTGCATTTTACCCGTCTTTGTATCATAAATCAAAGACCTGACCCCTAGCCTTCATCAGAAATAAATATAAATTTTTACTCGACTTTAATAAAAAAATTTGCTCGCCATTATGGCTAAACGTATTTTTATACCCAGTGTTGCCATAAGAACAAAAAGCATTTAAAAAAGGACGAATATCCATTAAATGCTTTTTGTGATTAGTCTCGTTTTCTATTGAATAACCAAAATAATTAAGTTTCATTATATTCCTTCAAAAGATTACTAACTGTGTTTCAAACATGACCTAGCCATGACCTGAAACATTTCAGGCATAAATAAAGGGCTGTAGATTTCTCTACAGCCCTTTATTTATTTGGCTCCCCCAGACGGGCTCGAACCGCCGACCTAGTGATTAACAGTCGATTAGGCATGTATTTCAAATCTTTTCATACTATATCATTTCGTTTCAGTTTCTTTCAATCTCTTTGAAAATAAAGGGTTATTTTAATTTCCTTTATTTCACTAAATTCCACTTTGTTTCAATTTTTTTCATTACATCGCACGACCAAAGGCACTAAAAAGGCACTACAGATTTAATGCTTTTAACTGACTCGTCTTTCTAACACAACCTCTATCTTTTAAAATATTAACGCTCATCTATTCACCTACTCTATCCAAAATTTGCTTAATGACTGCAGGTGCAATCCTAAAACTTGACTGGTGCAAACATTCAAATACTTCTTTTGCTGAGCTAATTAATCCTCGCTGTTTTGCCATACCGATAATTGCTGCTGTGCCAATGACTTTTAATCCTTTTTCCTTGGCAACACTTCGTCCCGCTCGCTCATCCATGACCAATAAAACTTGACCTGTATATTGCATGGCAATATTAATACAGTCTGTTTCACCTGCATCCAGATCGATATCTAACAATGGAATAATGGGTTCCTGCCAAATTTTAAGCCAACCCGATTCAAAAGCCTGAGTAATTACATCTTCACCCTGTGCTCCTGTTCCTGGTAAAACTTCATTTTTAACTGTTTCAGAAACATAAACAATATCAAATAGCTTGGGTAACCAGCTCAAACCATCCACGATAGCTAAACCTATCAACGGACTGGCATCAATCACAACAAAGTTCTTCATGTGACCTTATTCCTACTATTGCTGTAACCATTGCTCCAAAGTATCCATATCCTGGTCTACTTCTTCTGCTGTTTGGTTAATAATTGGAATACCCAACCGAGAAATATGTTCAATAAAATCAGCTAAAGCCATTTTAGCTAACTTAGCCGAGCGAGCAATCGATAACTCTCCATCTTTAAACAAAGCTGTTGCCATCGCCTTTCTAACACCAGGCATGTCTATAATATTGCCAGTGTCTACCCCTACTATCAATGCATCGGGCTCATTTCTGTTCATGACTAAAACCAAATCGTCATGAGAATAACGTAGTGCTTCACTCGGGTTGTTTTTTAAACCACTGACATTAACAGTTTTCATGGGAATAACTCATAGGAATATTAGATGGGGTTATTATAGTCCTAATTAATCAAAATTGAATGGTTTTGACCTAATTCATGTCAAAAACACCTTAATCAATCAGCCAATTTTCGACCTTTAAATTCTCAATATGACTAAATTTTTCGTCATTTTTAGTCACAACTGTTAATCCTAATGACAACGCATGGGCAGCAACTAATAAATCATGATGACTCAGTGATACCCCTTTATTTTCGAGACTTACCCTGATTTTAGAATACAGCTCATCAATAGGTTCTTCCAGTGGCAAGATGGGCAGACTATTTAAAACTTGCTCAACATTAAATGATAATTTTGGTGATTGATTTTTCTCTGCGCTGTAACGTAATGCACATGAAACTATAATACTGATGCAGCACTGTAATTCTAGTCCTGATGACAGCATTCTTTCAGCAATCACACCCTGTGGATTTTTAATCAATTCAGAAACTGTATAGGTATCCAGTAAATAACGATATTTAGCCATTACAAAACATTTTCTGAGTCTACGGGAAAATCAATAATCTCTGGAAACTCTTCATTTAAAGGAGACAGAGATGCTAATACAGCCTTTAAACTTTTCTTTCTGACGGGTTCGATTATTAACTTGTCACCCTCTTTATGAATAATTGCTTCTGTCCCTTCTAATTCAAACTCTCGTGGAATTCGTATGGCTTGATTTCGGCCATTTCTAAATAAACTAACGTGTCGTTGATTGTTCAAAACCATTACCTCAAATAAAAATAAATAGCATATGCCTTGGCATATGCATATAATAAAAGCATATTACGCTTCAAAACTTATTGTTGCTGATGTTGAGTGCCTATCATAACGTAACCTCAGCAACTAGGAAAAAACCTAAAGGAAATGAAAAATGGTTTTTTAAAGCGCTGGTAATCAATGTGTGAAATGATAATTTCCGACAAATATAAAGTATTTCAATTGATTTCATAACAGTTCGTTTTATTACTTGTACAAAGCAACTCAGGCATATTATATGAAATTTACCGACAATCTTATAAAAGGTTTAAAACCTAAAAACAGCCCTTATCGACTATTTGAAAAAGGCTCAGATAAAGGTTTTGGTGTTCAAGTAACCAAGTCTGGAACAAAGTCTTTTTTCTTACAATATGCGCTAGATGGCAAAAGAAAATTTCTAAATCTTGGTCGATATCCCGCTATAAGTCTTTCTGATGCCCGTGATAAAGTCCGAGATAATCGTGAATTGCTTATTAATGGTGACCATATTAGCCAATATGGTTCTAAAGTCATACGGTAGTCTTGAAGATTTAATCAATTATTATATTGATCAAATGCGTTCTCAAGGAAAAAGGTCATGGGAAAAAGTTTATGCTGATATTCAATACAATGTATTCACAGTGCTGGATAATAATATACCTGCAAAAGAAATCAACTCCGCACAAATTAGAAAAGTAATACATAAAATCATCCAGCGTGGAGCGGTAGTTCAAGCTAACCGAGTTCGCTCTTATCTTCATCGAGCTTTTGAACTTGGAATTTTCCATGATAATGATCCGAAAAGTTTAAGCAATGAATTTATTTTTAACCTTTCAATCAACCCAGTAACTGCTGTCCCTAAAAATGCCAGTGCGGAAAAAGTGGGTGAACGAGCATTGTCTTTTGAGGAAATAGCTGTTATTTGGAACAGTGAAAAAATTGACGCACCTATCCCTACATTATTAGCAATTAAGCTCATCCTAATTTTTGGAATTCGTCCTATTGAATTAACAGGCGCTAAAAAATCAGAATTCGATTTTAAAAGTCTCACTTGGTCTATCCCACCTGAACGTATTAAAAATAAGCGTTGGCATTTGTTACCTATTATCCCTCAGGCAAAACAGCTACTAGAAGAACTGTTACTATTTTCTGGTGAATCTGAATTTCTAATGCCAGGAAGATACAATCCAGAGGAATCGATTCATAAGACATCACTGGGACACTCCTTAAAAAAAACACAAAAACAAAATATTCATTATCCTGTTTTCACATTACGAGATTTAAGGCGAACTGCAAAAACAAGGATGGGAGAGCTCGGAATTAATAAATCTATTCGCGACATTATTCAAAACCATGCATTGAGTGATGTCAGCTCTAAACATTATGATCGCTGGGATTACATGCCAGAAAAACGGGAAGCATTAGAAAAATGGAGTCATTATCTTGAATGTAAATTAATGAGCTGAGAACGCTGCATTCTGTTTTTTCTCGTTAAACCAAAAAACATCCTCATTTATTATGAGATTCTGGTCAAATGAGGGTTACTCGTAGGTGGCTCTTTAACCCCAAACACCTTTGATACATCCTCAAAAAGCACTGCATTAATAACGGCTTTTTTATTCACCCCCTTCACTGTGTATTTAACGACATTCAAGCCTTTAGCATCTCTAACATGCCAGTTCTTTTTCAGCACCTTTTGTTGAATAGACGACCAGCTAGAAGTATCTTTATTACATTGTGATTTAGCAAAATCTTGAAAGATACCAGGGGTTATTAAAATAACGCCTTCATTGACGATGTGAATTCTAGCCTTGGCTTGATTAGCCTTTAAACTTCCAGCTTGAACCCCATCTTGTAACCACTTAAAAAACAAACTTACTTGATCCGCATTTGTACCAACATCATTATGGGTAGATAAAGTTACCTGCTTTTTTAACGATTCCTTACTAGGAATGGTTGGCTCTGATTGAGTTGATAGTCTTGGCTCATTCTCCTCATTTTTTTTGACTTCAATTTCACCAGCAACACTCAACGTAATATTATCTTTGCTATCAGGACTTATAGAAGGTAAAAATGCTAACAGATCAGATTCATCCCCTTCTGTCACTGTAAAGTTCTGCTCCAATGGCTCTAATGCCTTATATTCTATTTTTTCTAATGATGAGCTACCTGCACTACTCTCTGTAACATTTTTTGTACTCTCAATCTTAATCTGAGAAGCCGTTTTTTCTTGTGGCTTATTTTCAGATAACTTAACATCCTTAGTAACAATACGCCCCTCAAAATTATTAGGCCGTTGTGCAAGGTTTACCCAGATTTTACTCGTTGCCATTTTGATCAAAGTAAGATCATTACTCCAACCATCACCTTCTACGGTTACTGACCAGATGGCTTTATCACCATAAGGAATAATCACACCATGCTCCTGCAATACATCAAACAACCGACCATTTTTAGTGGGAATGCCTGAATGCCCCTCCTGAATTAATTGTTCCCGAATAGCGTCTACTGTTCTCTTACTCACCAACCAACAGTCATCACCTTTAATCCAGCCTGCTGCTCCATTTCTATTTAACGGTAACTCACCTTCCATCAATAAATAACGTAAAGCTGTTAACATCTTTTCATGTAAAGGCTTCGTTTTCACTGTAGGCATTCGACTATTATCTGCACCTAAATTTGCAGCGACAGATTTACTATCAGCAATGCTAATAATTTCTCCAATGGATGCTGCGTTATCTATATCCCCCGAAAGACAGGCAAGCCAATGGGAAAAAATTGTCTGATCGCTACTAATCCATTTCATGCCTTGTGAAGAAATTATTCGACTGATCAATAACGGAGAGGCTTTTTCATGTAATTTATATTGCCGATTGTGTACAAACTCTGAGGTATACCACTGTCCTTGCTCATCTATAAATTGTTCCCAAGGCTCCCATTTTTGTTGTTGATGTTTTTCATCATAAATTGTCAGCACTTGGTCTACAGCAACTTTAGCTAAATCATGACAAAGTGCTGCAATAAACACCGCATAAGTCCACAAATCCTGTTTTTGACTAATTTCTTCTGCGCCTCCGGTTTCTGATAATAAATAAGATCTTCGTATTTTTAAGGCAATCACACAAACTTCAAGGGCATGAGTCAGCATTCCTCCCAAACCTGCGTGATGATGAACCTCAGACGCAGGACATTGCTGTACAAATCGAGCATATTGGTGAATAGCAGAGAGGTAAAAACAATCAAAATTGACTTTAGATAGCCCTGCCAACTCATTAATTTGAGTCAACCGCCCTTTATGTGCACTCAGCAATTCATCAATAGATTTAACGTGAATAATACCTGGTACTTTAGGTGGTTTTAAGTATTTTATGGTTTCAGTATTTTGTTGTTCTCTACCCTTAAACCATTGTTTAAACATACTCAAACAACAGAAGCCAAGGTTGTTTCATTTATAATCGCATTTTGAAACTTGGAGTCCATACTCCCTTTAAGCTGTAACTTTATTGCAGCGACCTGCTGAGGACGAATATACTTTAGAACAGAAGGTTCTATACGCAACTTTCGACAGGCCATATCCCAATAACTGGAATGTAATCCCAACAGAATTGTGGTTCCACAGTTGGTCAAAAAATCTTCGGAAAAATGAGTGGGTGATTGAGATGCACACCACAAACCTAAGCCAAACTTACGCCCTTCTTTGGCAATAATGTTAATAATATTACCACTGTCTTCTGAAATAAATTTATGCGCTTCATCAACAAACACAATATGCTGTATATCAGATTTCACTCCAGAATCACGGCATTGCCTAAAAATGCTTTCTAAGCGCATGAAAACAAACATAGACTGCTCATCATCACTAAGATGTTTTATTTGATGGCAACGCCCATTAGCATCACCAAAAGCGGGAGGGTTTGGGTGAAATATTCCCGTAGCATTAAGAATATTTAAGCGTTCTAAAACGCTTTGCAATACCTCTTTGCTGTTATATTTCATCACACCACTGATTTCATTCCCTGATTCGATATGATCAACATAGACTTCGAATTCCGCTTTAACTTTTGATTTTGCAACCTCTAATGCTTTTTCAGTTTTTTCGATCTGTGCATCTTGATTAGATTTACTATACTTTTGCAATGCTCGATTCAGCTGTTTAGCTAAATAATTAACTTCTTCCAGTACTAATACAGCTTTAATATTAGTGCCTAGATAGAGAGAGCTTAATTTTCGTTCTGCAAAACTAAGAAGGTCATCCATCACTGGATAATATTGCCTTAGACCTTGATAATCCCCCTGTTTAATCAGGCTGTTTCGAGCTGCACCAGTAATTTCTTTTTTTCGCCAGGTATTTGGTTCACAATCATTACACCCATTGATCCTATAGACATCATTTAGAAGGTTTCTAAGAGCTGTTTCTTGTTTTGAACCTAACTGTCTGCTAGTCGTATTAAGCATATTAATTATTTCATTAATCCGCCTACGAACACCACCAGAGTGAGGATCAGGACTAACTGAAAGCAGGTTAAAACCTAATTGAGTTGACTCTGAATACAGTGCAGATCTTATTCCTGACTGATCAAGTTCATTATGAACATCGAAAATATCGACTTCTAAATTCTGCTCAATTGCATTTGTTAATAAACGTTGTGCCTGATAGCTTTTGCCCGTACCCGACATGCCTGTTAATAAAAGGTAGCCATTAATTAATTCTTGAGTATTTATGACAATAGGTTGATTGGTATTTTTTTGTCGATACAAATATTCGTTTAATCCAAAAATATGTTTCAAAGCCGACTCCAATAAATCCACCGGACATGATATTCAATTTATTCTTGCATAGTAAATATTAAACCCTCACTAAAAATTAGAGGGTTATCAATTAAATATTGATTAGCTATAAGATGACTCACATATCACTTACCAACCCTCCCCAACCAGGTTGATCTATTTGATTTTACAAACCAAAATAAAAATACTGAACTGATGAGTACGATAGATAAAATCAAAAATCGATTTCCTAAAGGTATTACATTAAGCGCGACTGGAATGAGCTTGCGGTTGTAAAATGCAGATAATCCCTTCTGTGCTTATTTATTTTCCCATGACACTTTTGATTTTGGTAGGCGCTTAAAATCATCATAATTTGAATAGAGTTAAGCGGTATATCTGACTACTTCCATTTGCCTTTTAATCATCACACTTCTTTTCAACAAGTGGTATATTTACGTTCATTATAGGATCTATTGTTTTACCAATCACTGGAATGCACTAAATAAATGTCTACCTGCAGCCCTAACTTTAACTATTCTGATTTTTCTCAATGCGGTGTTACTCAAGCGAGTTATCAGCTTAGCAATCAAGCAAAAGACTCACGCACCTTAGATGCTATTCAGCAAATATGCCTTGATGTATTGGAACCTGTTGTTAAACAATTTGGCTCTCTTACACTTACCTACGGCTTATGTTCTAATGATTTACTTCTGCAAATCAAAAAACAGTCGTCTCCTGGTATTGCCCCACAACTTGATCAGCATGCGGGGTACGAAGTAAACTCACGAGGGAACCGCATTTGCAAACGTGATGGCTTTGCTTGTGATTTTCATGTGGTTGGCATTGACTCCTTAACGGTTGCACAGTGGGTAGTAGTAAACCTGCCTTTTGACCGTCTGTATTTTTACGGTAAAGATAGGCCCCTGCATGTCAGTATTGCCCCTGAAAATAATTATGCGATTACGCTATTAGAACAAGCACCTTCTGAGCGCCGCATCCCCAAAAACATTAAAAAAGACGCTTTTCTGCTCAAAGAGTGACGCTATGAATGCGAATGACTTCAATCAACTCATCAAGAAAGTAAAACTGGGTAAGCTAGTGGGTAATGCTCGCTATTTACATCGCAGTGCATTTGATGAAATCCCAGCTGAATTAACCGAGTTCATTCAGCTTATTGCGACTGCCTTAAAGGTTCCTGAAAATGATTGGAACATCATTAAGCTGCATACTCAACAATTTCGCATCTCATATTTAAATTACCCTGATTTTCACAGTGACTCTTACCCTGCTTTGCACAACAGCATTACCGTGAATTTAGTGACTAAGACGCAAAAAGTTGCTAATTACACTGAAACTGAAAATGCCCCTATCCTGCATCGTAAAGAATTATTTATCAGTCCTAAAGATGAACATTATGCTGAATTTGTAAGCATTACTGAAGAAGGTGTAGCGGCAGGACTGTACGAAAACAGCCGTATTATTGGCTTCAAAAAGTCATGGGAACGTGTCATTCACCAAAAGGGCTATCAATTAGTCGATGGTCGTCTGTTTCGCTTAAGTGCTCTTCCCCAGTCAAATACGCCTGATAACAAAATAGACCGGCACAAAACTGCTATACAGCGGCAATCCTTATCGACACCGATGAAAACGCTTGCCAAGCATAATTATCTAAGTGGTGAGTACACCCTATTTGATTATGGCTGTGGGTTGGGTGATGATTTACGTGAATTAGAAGCCCATGGTATTGATGCAGCAGGCTGGGACCCTACACATAGACCCGAGGTTGACCGCTTCTCTTGTGACTTGGTTAATATTGGCTTTGTGATCAATGTGATTGAAGACAGAGAGGAACGTATTGAAGCCATTCAGCTGGCTTTTGAACTCGCCGATAAGTTACTGGTTGTTTCTGCCATGATTGCAGGTGATGCCCATATACAAAAGTTCACACCGTATAAAGATGGTGTCATTACCTCATTGAATACCTTTCAAAAATACTTTTCTCAATCTGAACTTCAAGGCTTTATAGAGAATACGTTAGATGAAAATGCGATTGCTGTCGGTCCTGGTGTTTTCTTTATATTTAAGGACAAACTAGAAGAACAACTCTTTTTAGCGAGCAGGCAAACAAGGCATCATAGCTGGAAGCAGATCACTACACGACCTACCAGCAGTAAAGAAAAATTTGAGTTGGTATATGTCGAGCATGAAGCGTTATTTAAAGCGTTCTGGAACACCTGTTTAATCTTAGGTCGTATTCCTGCTAATGATGAGTTTGATGAATCTGACAAAATAAAACAACTGGCAGGGTCTCATCATAAAGTTTTCACCCTGCTCGACAACCTATTTGAAGATAATGAGTTTGTACAAGCAGAACAATACCGGAAAGAAGACTTACTGGTCTATTTTGCCTTATCCCAATTTGATAAACGAAAACCTTATACCCAACTACCAGATGAATTACAGCGAGATGTAAAAGCCTTTTTCGGCAACTATAATAATGCCCAAGCCATTGCTAAAGAACTACTCTACTCAATTGCTGATACAGAGTTAATTACTGAAACAAGCTTAGCGGCACAGCAAGTATTAACTGCCAGCCACTTACTAGAAAATCACTCACTGACTTTTCACAAAGACTTTTTAGTACTACTTCCCGCCCTACTGAGAGTTTACGTGGGCTGTGCCGTGCAAATGTATGGAGAGCTAGAAGATATTCATCTCATCAAAATTCATTTTCATTCAGGCAAAGTGTCTTTTATGGGGTATGATGATTTTGATAATTTACCACTACCCTTATTAACAGAGCGCATCAAAGTTAAATTAGCACAGCAGCAAGTGGATTATTTTGATTATATTGAGGAATACACGCCTCAGCCGCTTTATTTCAAATCAAACTACATCACGGACAGCTACCCTAATTACAAAAAACAAGTCAGCTTTGATAAGAAAATAGCGCTATTTTTACCCGTTCATAACCGCTATGGCATTAAACTTGATGCGTTGAATATAATACTTGATAACAACCAAACAGAGATTAAAGGATTTAGATTTTATGCTAAAAAGCAACTTACTCATACAAAAGGATAGTCATTAATGCCTACATGCTGGATAATTTCTGGACCTAATGGAGCAGGAAAAACAACCTTTTCGCTTCAGTATTTACCCAAGGTAGTGGACTGTTTCACTTAATATTAATGCAGATTTAATCGCTGCAGGAATATCTCCTTTAGCACCTGAAAGAGAGCTTGTCGCAGCCAGTAAAATTTTCTTAAATGAAATCGAATCCTGTATTCAAAAAGAAGAAAATTTTGCGGTTGAAACAACATTATCAGGGCGCAGTTACCTTCGTATGATTAAAAGGTTAAAAAATACAGGCTGGAATGTAGAACTTATTTATTTAGCATTACCCTCTATAGAAATGTCAAAATACCGTGTTGCCGAACGAGTTAAACATGGTGGTCACAATATTCCAGCAAAAGATATTGAGCGCCGATTTTCTCGTAGCTTAAATAACTTATTAATTGAGTTTAGTGGCATTGTAGATAATTGCTTATGCTTTATTAATTCAGGTAAAGAACCTGTTTTAATATTTGAACAACAAGGCGAGCACCGCTATATCGCGGATGACTCTTTATACCAACTATTACTAACGTATTCAAAAAAATGATGCCTACAAAAAAGCCCAGCTCAAAGAAAAGCCAGACTGTTTTAAACGCCTTAAAACAAGCAACTGCTGATGCGTTAGAGAAAAAACGACTCTTAGGACAGTATGCTGTATTTTGGGAGAATGGAGAAATTATTTATGAAGGTAAAGATGCCCCTGTTGTTAAAGACTCTTAACCTTAGCACCCAGTCACCTAGAAAGTACAATGAATAAACCTATCTATCTTGACTACGCAGCCACAACCCCTGTTGACCCGACCGTTGCGGATCACATGATGCAACATCTTACCCTAGATGGTATTTTCGCTAATTCCGGCTCAATACAACACGTCCTTGGTGAACAAGCTGATACCACTATTGAACAGGCACGTAACAGCATCGCCCAACGATTACACTGCAAAGCCAAGGAAATCGTCTTTACCTCAGGTGCAACAGAATCCAACAATCTTGCTATTAGAGGCATCGCCTATAGTCGCAGCACACAAGACAAGCATATCATTAGCTGCCTAACTGAGCATAAAGCAGTGCTAGACACCTGCAAGCAACTGGAAAAAGAAGGTTACAACCTCACTTACTTAAAGCCGAGCATTAACGGACTTATTGATCTTGATGAGCTAAAAAATGCAATCACTACAAAGACTATATTAGTCTCGATTATGCATGTTAATAATGAAACAGGTATCATTCAAGACATCCCTGCTATTGCAAAAATAACCCAAGAGAATAAGGTTCTTCTCCATGTTGATGCCGCTCAAAGTGCTGGGAAACTACCTATCAATCTAAGCGAGCTACCGATAGACTTACTCTCCCTCTCCGCTCATAAGTTTTATGGCCCTAAAGGTATCGGCTGTTTATTTATCCGCAATCGCGCAAAAATGCACTTACAAGCACTGACACAAGGTGGTGGGCAAGAATTTGGTTTACGTCCTGGTACATTAGCCACTCATCAAATAACTGGTATGGCTAAAGCACTTGAACTAGCTCATCAGCAGATGGATAAAGAACAACAGCAAGCTAAAACATTACAGCAGCAATTTCTGACCCAGTTGCACCCATTAGGTGGCATAACTATTAATGGTGAAATAGAGCACAGCCTTCCCAACATCCTTAACCTAAGTTTTGATAATGTTGGCGCAGATACGCTATTGACTGCATTAAGAGATAAAGTAGCCGCCGCCTCTGGCTCTGCCTGCAATTCAGGCGCTATTGAAGCATCTTATGTTTTAAGAGCAATGGGCATTGAAGGCGACCGACTCTATTCCGCTGTAAGATTCAGTTTTGGGCGCTACACAACAGAGAAAGATATCAATCAAGCCGTCGCCATTGTGAGCGAAGAAGTCCGGCGACTTAGGCTGTTGGCGGAAGGTTAACACCTGCAAAACAACTTAATAAATTGATGTTGCGCAGAGCTCGAAACAGTATACTTACAGCTGGATGGCTTCATAAAACTTATCAATTAAATTTTTTTACGTTCCACAAAAAATTCCTGAGTAGGCACCTTAACGCCACCTGAGTCTAGGTGGTACTTCTCAAATAGAGACTTAGTTTCTGTGGTCAGCCAATGAGTTTCTAACCCTGAGTTATCCAGAAAATCAAAAGAGGTATACATAGGCTTATTAGATTTAGCCATATTTTCACTTCCAGGCATAGGAAACATATTCCCTAAGGCATTCACATCGTCATCACGAGAGATTTCGCCATATTTATAATATGCAGACTGTACTGCTCCTTCTGGACTAGATGGTTCCATATGATCAAGATGCATGTCTTGAATTTCCTTAGGCTTAAGGCTTAGTGAAAATGCTGCTTCCTTTAAGCATCCATTACCATCTAAATCTAGCTGCAACAAGCGGTAAAATAAGACCTTAACTCTCACCTCATTACTCCTATAACGCCATGGGGTTAACCAACTTTCTAAAGTCTTCTTATCAAGGCTTACACTATTAGGAATTAGTGACTCCGATCCTACCTTATTCGCCTTAATAATATGATTTGCCATATCTTTAGCCGGCTTATAGTCAGGAGCCATTAAGGTCGTTTTCCAGAAAATTCTAGCCTGCTCATGCACCTCTAGGTGCTTAGTATTATCACTAACTAATTCCTCTAAAACCTTCTTAGCAATATCAGTACTAAATACCTGAGTGTGATTTAACTTAATATATTGCAAAATAAAACTGACTAGCCCCGACAAAACTCCTTCATGGCCTAAAGCAAGAAGTAAATGTACCGTCTTAAAGGTATCCGTTTTATCAGAGAATTCAGCCTCTAAAGCTTTATTTACACGCCCATTAGCTTTTAACTTGAATATATCCAGAAACTGTCGAATACACTCAAAAATGGAAAAGTCTTTATGTAAATCTTTACATGAATACCGGTCTTTATACCCATTTAAATAATCTTTAATTGCATCCCTAAATTTATCATGGGACTTCAACCCTATTTTTGTAGACCCCGTTAAATAAGTCGTTGCTAAAAAGGCAATTAATTTATTATTTGTATCCGTGTTATTTTTAAAGACCTTGTCTCCCCACTGCTCTTCCCTAGCAACAATTTCCTTATCAATATCTTCATCACTAATATTTGTGTTTTTACTAGAAATACATAAAGAGCGATAAAATTGATTTTTCACCAAGTCCAGATCATCTAACGCCAAAGACCGATCATTCAATACCTCAAATAAAGTATAGGCATCTTCAGAGTTTCCTGTTTGAATAACACAAAGCTTGACCCCCTCCAAAAATGCAACAGCAGAGTCAATAATTGAAAGCGAGGTTTTAAATGGTGAGAGTGTTCTCCCCTTACTTCTTATCTTGCTTATTTCAACTAGTGAATCAAAAATTTGCTCAACAGCGTTTAGGTACACTGATTCAATACACTCATTAGTTAAGTTAGACCGGTCAACCTCGACTTTTAACGCATGCTGACTATCACTCCTAACAATGATTCGTGATAATGCCTTGCATAAAGATAAATTATATGAGTTGCGATCATACGATAACCTAGGCAAGTAAACTTCAGTAAACGTTAACAGTTTTGCAATATATCTTTCAGAAAAGTCCTCTTCGGATTCTGGTTCACTAGGTAAATGAACAATTGATAAATATTCGTCTAATATTTTTTGCAACGCAGTCTCATTTGAATCACTTCCAGCATCAAAAGATTCTTCAAGATCATCTATATCAATAATTTTCGGTATATCTTTGGTGACAGCATACTTTATTGATGTATTAAATTTATCTAGTAAGCCTGAAATTGCAATTTGTTGCTTACCAACTAAAGCCTCTCGTATAGTCGTGCGTAATAATAGAAAAAGTAGAAAGTTGGTTAAATAGATTGTTGTAAATCGTTGTTGTCCATCAATTAGCTGATGCAATAACACATCGGCCTTAGAGGTACTGACAGTAACAATAGAGCCCGCAAAATACTCACCATCAGTATTTTTCTGATTCTCTAGGCTCCAATCATCTAAAAGTTGCTTAACAATATCCTTTCCCCATTTATAAGGGCGCTGATAATGTGGAATTCTAATATCACCAATAGTTTCATCATTTGTACCAATATCACAACTTAACTTATAAAAATTTCTTACTTCAGCGCCCTTTAAATCCATGTTTGACTCCTACATAACTTGCTTAAATTTATTAAAAAAATTGCTGTTCTTTCAGGTTAGGAACGTGCATGAAATAACTTCGATAACTTGATTTAAAAACTTTGATAACCCAAGGCTTCTAATTTTGAGTTGCCTTGCTTAATTCGTGCACGATCCTTAGTAACCCCTAATAACTCAACTTCATCACCCGCTTATCACCACCAAACTCACTTGGATTAAGCTCAGCTAATTGATCCCTAACTCTCTGCCTTAAATCTTTAGCGGGAGCCATAACATACTCTTCATAACCTGGATCATCAGGATTTAACAGCAATAATTTAGACAACGCTGAAGCCAATCGAGTAACCGCTTTTACATCGCGACTATCCCCTTTGAGGGTAGGCACTACACCATAGGGGAATTCAACATGACTCACCAATCGTAGTTGGTGTAAAAACTGTCCGAAAACATCGGCCTTAATACCGTAACCATGTGCTGCAGATTCCGTTGTGAAACGTGGTATTTTCCAGCCTGGAATAATGCCATGAAACCGATCTAATAACGCATCATCTTGGAACATTTCAGGTAAACTTTTAATATAGTCTTGCTGTCGAGGCAGACCCTCATGAATACCAATATTAGCTAGTACAATCAAACCGCACTCGCTCGTTATTTTTTCTTGGCCCACACTATATTGTCCAGACTCTAAAAAGTCTTTAAATTTGGCATGGATATCATCCGCACCTTTAAAGTTAATTGACTGCCCTTCATCTAAAACCAATAAATCATATTTCCCAATAAGCCCCACTTCCTTGGTAGATAGATTCATAAACAACTGTGCCTGAGTTAAAGCTCCACCACTATTTAGCCATGTATAACGACTTAAATTTGAATAAATATATGATTTTCCTGTCCCTTTAGGGGCTAGCTCCATCATATTTAAATTATTTTGCACTAACGGTAGTAATCGCAACAACACATTATTTTGCTGTTCATCACTATAAGCGGAAGGTTCATACCCCATAGTTCGTAGCAATAATGCAATCCACTCTCGTGTACTGAACTCCTTTCTCGCATTAATTAACTGCTCCAAGCGTACCGATCCAGACTGCATAGGGTGAAATTCTATTAATTCAACCACATTAGTTTTACCTTCCTCTCGCACAGCAAGTCGCCCAGCCCCCCACTGCCCACCCTCTAGCAATGAATCATTATTTTCTAAAACTTCACTAGTCACATGTGCATTGCGCTCATCAATACAGGGAATAGCAATTAATTTCTTATCATTTTTAATATCAATCCTTGCATCAAATCGATCTAACAATACGACCGACTCGTTTCTCTGTAATTGATATTTAATTTTTTCTTTTTCAGTTTTTGCCGGTAAATGCTTGCTCATAAAGCTTGTAATATCGTTGTAGACCTCAGCATTTGATTTATTAGGCTCTTGAAAACGTGAAATCAACCACTCTTCAACAAAACTGGGAATCGTTCGCTTATCACGAATTTTTAATTGCCTGACCAACGCTTTATCAATCGTTAGTTCACTAAAATTTTCTAGTATTTTAGTATCTAATTCTTCTTTATTAATCATCTAAAACATTCCCTCAAACCCTTGTGTTGCCGAATCTATACTAATTAATGGCTCTGGTAAAAAACAAGAAAAAACTTTTGAATTAACCTCATGCGCTCCCTCCCTGTCATAACTTAGCTCTATGGCTAATTCAATCATACCGACCTGCTCGTTATCGGAAGAAAAGTTTAGAAGCAGGCGACGAGATTCCCCTTTAGACATTGCTGTTGTTGATGCTTCTCCTATAAGAGGGAACTTGAATTTCCATTTAATATTTTCAACAAAAACATCTGCGACTAATTCAGCCTCAATTTGCCACGATTTATCATTAATACGCTGGCACTTATCACTTAAAATATTGACCATGAGTGGTGTGACACCTGCTTCAGCGTGTTTGGAAGAGAGCGTAACAAATGGAATCAACACTTCCTCAGGCGTTAACCCACCATGTGTTAGTAACGCGTCATCCGTTAACCCCACTCTTTCCTTAGGCACCAAATAAGATTTCTTTCCACCAGAATTAATGAATGCAAAACCTTCTGGCTCTTGCCCATAATCACAAGGAACAGAAAAAACTCGCTCTTTGGTATCACCTAATTTATCACCCTGATATTTTGACCGAGTCACCGTCATACCATGATCAGCGGTAATTAAAAACACCACATCCCGATGTAAGTAAGCAGCGTCTTTACTCCAACGCTCTACCGACTCCATCAGCTGCCGTAAAACCAATGAAACATCTTTTCTATGCTTCTCAAAATCAACGCAGTCATGTAAGCGCTCATCAATTCTATTCTCGAAAAAAACCAGTAAATTTGTTTCTTCTTTGATGTGCTCTTTTTTAGATTCCTGCCAACTTTTAACAACCCTCAAAGAATCCTGCTCGGGTAAATACTGACCATACACTTGTCGTATTGCCATTTCTTTATCGCTCGGTAACTTACTGGTCTCTTTTCCCGTTATCAGCGCCATTTTTCCAACTTCAGTTAAGGTAGGTAAAGGCGAAAATAAGGTTTCACTGCCTAACGATAGATGATTAACCTTAGAGGCACTTTCAAGCAATAAATCCTGATTTAAGGCTGAAAGCGCATCAACCATGCAAACAACAACTAAGTATCCTTTTTCAAGGTACTTATCAACGCGTGTAGAAAACTGCCTCCAATCCGATTCCGAGCGCGCGATACGCGCTGACTGAGCGAGCAACCAATGGGAAAAACTTAAATTTAAAGTATTATCAACAGCTTGCTCAGATAAAAACTGCTGCCGGATAAAATCAAAATAACCTTGGCTCCATTTATGCACCTCACTCATCGTAGAACTCTGAGATAACACTCCAAATTTTGAACGATCCAAAATACCTGAGAACTCAACAGCGTACTGATTGACTAACTCATCATCAAACTCTGCCAACTTACTGATAAGCTCATCAGATATATAGCTTATATTATTCTGTACTAGCTCATTTAACCGCATTAAAACCAATGGCCATGGTGCAATAACTAACTCAGCCAAGACCATTACTTCCAACTCTCCTTTATCAACTAAGCGATAAGACCTTTCAATAGCCTCTATACACTTAACAGGTAAATCCTTTGCCCTCGCTTCAGATAACTCCAACAAAGGTAATTCAAGTAATAAGGTTGATAAAGACCTAGCTGGCAGGGCAATATTAAGGTGGAATTTAGAAATATTTTTACGCAACAATTCTTGGTGCTGCTCATAAGCAAGGCTAGCAATAAAGGCAGGAACAGACTCAGACTGTAATAAGTCATGAATGAATCTCTCAGACAACTCTTCTGATAAATTAAACTCATGTTTTAAATAGGTGATGAAATAAGACTTCACCTCACTTTCTTTAAATATCACCCAAAACGCATTACTCTGATTAAGAAGTGCCTGTGAAAAACACACAAAATCTTTTACCATAAGCCCTGCATCAACGCTCATGACAATAATATCAATGAGACTCAAGTCCGTTAGATCTTCCGGTATCTTATTCAATAACGCTAGCTGAATAATAAGCTCATCCGATAACCAACTGGGTAAATTCTGTTGCACTAAATGCCGATAAACAACCCGTGGAATTAAATACTGCGTAGGAAAAACACCATCTAAGCCTTCAAAATAGCCAAAACTATTAAAAACAGCCTTACTGCTAAATCGCACTCGCAAAACATCATTAGTATCACTTTTTAAATGCTGATTAATGGTATTCCTTAATGAATCTACCTTATCGTAATGGGCTGTTAAAGCTTCGTCAGCATCAATATTAAACGGGTCAAAAACAAACTGAACGCTCATTCAGCTCACCTCTTACAATCGTCTAAAAGGCTTTCAAGTAAACTCACAATATCCTGATTAGATAACCCTGACTGTTGCAAAGCTATTCTAACTTGCCCCTTAACTTTATCAACTGGTTGAGGTTCATCGATCTCAGATGTTGTCCCTGGAAATATATCTGTAAATGATGAAGAATCACCATAATCAGACTGCCCCTTTATAAAAGGTTGAACACTCTCTTTAGTAGGCTCCCTTCTTTCCGGTTCAGGCATTCTTGCCTGCTCAAATAAGGACTCTAATACACCGGTACAGCGACCAATATCCGAATCTGAACACTCACTAAATTTCTTAGCTAACAACTGATGAATAACGGCCTTAGGCGATACATCATCGGCAACTTCAGCACCTTCAAGTAGCCCAATTAACTGATTTGATTGATGGGTATTAATAGACTGTAAACGAGAAATAATGGCATGACGCTCCTCAGAGTTATCTGGAAAAACATCAACCCAGCAGGCTTTTATCTCATGTAATTTAGCATCTTCAACACGCGAAAAATCATCAAAGACCGTTCTAACCGCATCCAAAACTTTCTGTATATTTTGTGTATCGAGCAAATCTCTCTTGATATCGAATAATTCAATTAAAAAACCAGCTAGGTCTTGAGGTGTTTTTCCTTTTTCTTCAATAAATTTAACTAAGCTCTGTGTTTTCAGACCAAGTTTATTAGACTGCTTTACTCCTTCCGGCTTATTCTTAATAAAGTCACTCAAGGCACTCGCACATAACGGAGCATATTCTTCATTAGACACCCCCTCAACTTGCTCAACCTTAAGAATCCGTCCGACTAAAAATAAAACCGAAAATTGCTTTTTACTAAACTCAAATAACTGAACCGTTAATTTACTACCTTTAGTAAAGGCATCCACTAATGTTTTAGCAAACTCGGCATCTTTTTTCTGACTTCCCCAGCGTAAACGTTTGACCTCCTGCCGAATAGAAACGGCAGCAAAGAGAGGTAAAGTACAAGCAGGCAACCCATAAGGCGGTGCAATTAATTTATTTCTTAATTCACTAACAATATACGGATTTTCACGTTTTCTAAGCAACGTATCATGTAATAACTTTAAAATCTCACGTAGCTTACCCTGAGTCTCTTCCGCTGATTTGATCCCTAAGCCACTTGCCTGTTGAACAAATAATGAATTAGCGCCTAATATGCCGTCAATTAAAGCCGACAGCTCACTCGTTTCTTTTGCCTCACCTAATAAATCCGTTTGATACGTTGGATTTTCATCAAACTCTAAAATACGCTCAACAATTTTGACTAACTTCGAGCTGCCTGAATACTTCTCGTCCCGCAATACATTCATATTCATCGCCCTAATAGGCAACTCATGACTATAAAGCTGATTAACTTCCTGCTCTAAATACCCTTTAAATCCATGCCAGCTAAGACAATCAATAGGATCAACAGCCCCCGACTTAAAAACCTTACATTGCGCAGACTCTAATCCCGATCGACCATACAACACCTGAAGCATCGACTTAATAGCATTACGGTTACTTTCACCTTTCGCCTCCAGTTGTCGCTTCAAATCTTCTGACAGCGCCGATCCTTGTTTTAATTGATCCGCAATTGCTAAATAACGGCACAGCAAATCATTTAAATGATAACTAACACCATTTTCAGTATAAGTCTGTACCTCAATACCCTGCACCGGCATCCAAAAATAGATATTTTGGTTAGCCATCTCCTGTATTCTCGCCTTAACTGTCAGCACCTCTTCTTTTGTCTGAGCTAATACCAGAAAGACACGAGCAGAAATTAAAGAGTCTTTCAATTTAATAGACTCTGGCGCAAAAGGAGCGGTTAATAATTCAACTGAAAAAGAACGAATAATACCGCAAGCTGAAGGCTCTAAGTCATGCAGGTCAAGCGTGGGCAATAAATCTTGCTGCATTAACGGATAGCTTTCAAATAAATATTGATAAGAACGCCCAGAAAAATATTTAGTCCCCTTTTCAATAAGAGCATCAATATCAACCCCACCTTCTCCTGCTAATGACCAAAAATGATTCGCCGTATTCTTCCAAATAACACCCGCTGCTTTTAACCAAGATAAATGCTCATTCAGCGTATGAGACGCAGGCGTATTAGAGAGCGAGTCGTAAAGCGTGCAGGCCAAAAAGTCTTCACTCGCCTTAAAGGACTCACCTAATAATTGCGCTAATAACAAAGAGCTTAAAATATCTTTACGAATAGCAACCTCATGCACATCACCACTGACACAAGCCAGTGCCTGCTCATAACGCCGCCAATCACTGCCTGATTCTTTCTTTATACTTTCTTCATAATAATGCAATAAATGAGGGAAACGAATTAGCTCCGATTGCCACAACAGACCATCCCTTAACTCCTTATTTAAGATGTCCCCTGCATTCTCACGAAAAAAGGTTAATGCTGTTCTATTCGCTTGTGCTAATTTAGAAAAATTAAACAGGCCGACTGCCATTAAAGGATGCAAAGGGTACACATCCTCAAATAATGATTCTAGCTCTGTACTTAATGGATGAAACACAGGCAATCGCTGACATGCTTCCACTAGTTTCGCTTTTTCAGATTGGCTCTCTATTAAAAGCTTACGCCCCTCCTCAGACCAAACCTTTTGCATCCCCAGCAGATGATAGCCATCACTCTCAGCCGCATTCAGTTCTATTTTAAAAGGCTTATTAAAGCGCCCTGAAATTTTCTCTAAACCTTCTTTAATGGTATCCGATGCATTAGTTCTGCTGGCATACTCAGGAAATGAAACATGCGATACCCCAAAAAATAAAGTATGTCCCACATCTGGTGAGCAGCAGGTTTCTACAAAATGCTGTAAGCTGATAATTTCTTGCCCAGCATTACGAGCAGGGTTACCAATTAACTCTTCTAACGCATTACCAAACTCATCCCACAGAACAACAATCCCACCATAGTTATACTTTTCAGCAAGATTTTTTCCCGCTTCCGAATACGCTTCAATAAAATTTTTACCGCCTGCCTGAGCAACATTGAAAACACTGCCGTGGCACACATTTTTATGCCACTGCAAAAAAGCATCTAACGCCAGAGGTTCATGCTCCCTTAAAGCCAAGATTAATTCAGTGGTCGTGAAATAACTATCAATACTCCACTGAGACAAATCAGCATCAATAAAAGCAGCATCAAGCGCTAACAATTCTTCGAAGCGTTCTACACATACTTCATATTCTGTCGAGAATAGGATTTGCTTAATATCTAAGCTTTTCTCTCTTTGTAATGCATCATACAAACCCTCCATTAATTTATCGCCTAATGAAGTTGTACCTGATGCATACAAAGACACTAACAAATAGGGTTTAGTATCTTCATTTTCTTTTGGTAAAAAAGTAGTTTGCAATGAATTGGCTAAATCTTCATTGCCTGTATGCCTAATTCTATCCGCTAACCGATTAAAGCCATCCGAACTTGCCCCATCACGTAATAATTGCGCTAACACCACCGCTAAGTGACTTTTTCCCGAACCATAGCTACCATACAAATTAATAGCACGCTGTTGTTGTGCCGCTTCAGGTAGCACGGCTTTGCAAACATGCCTAAAAACCTGAATGGCCGATTGGGTGGGCATATAGCTGCCGACTAATGAATTATCAGAAATCCCTTGATCCAACAAAATAGCTGCATTATTTTGATCCGTATTAATACGGATTACATCATGTAGGTTCATTACTTTTCCTTAATAAAATTAATCAGCACGCGCAGGTCGCCATACTTTTATAGCAAGGCCATCGAGTGGTTTATCTTTAAAATAAGCATTATTAATGGTTTGGAATTCATCACTCTCAGCAAACACTAGCACAATCTTTTTTGTACTGTGCCACATCCCAATAGCAGACCAAAAAGCTTGCTTTTCCAATAATGACCATTGATTTAACCACTGCTCCGGCTGATGAATAACCACACCTTCTTCTGGAATTTTTAATATTTTTTCTTCAAAGCGCTTACGAGAAACAATAAGTTCAGGGGTAGACTGCATTTTGGGCTGCTGCCAAAGCGCATAGCGAGGTAATAAAGCGCGAAGTGTCTGGGTTACATCATCAAGATCACGTAAACTTTTACTTGAAAACCCCACATTACAATACCGAAGGGTACTCTCTGAATGATATTGATCAAGAGTCTCTTTCAATGTTGTATTTAGAAAATTTAAATCCATTCGTATTTCCTCTTATAACCAAGTATCTTGGCCCTTTTGCAATAACTCTAATAAAGTTCGGTTTGGCTCACAGGAATCTTTAAAAGTAATTGACTCTAAATCAACAGCGTAATCAAAACTAAAATGCCCTTGCCATTCGCTCATGGAGCTTATCCGCTGTAAATTTTTCCTTAACTCCTCTTTTGAGCAGCATAGGAAATTAGGCAGCCCTGTTGATGCTAGTTCAGAAAAACTAATAGAATCACGACTTTTAAAGTGTGAAAAACGGACAAGCGCTAGTCCATGCATAAAAATTTCATCTGATAAGAGCGGGCTTCCTAGTCGAATCACTGCGCCGGAATTATGAGCACCACTATTAATCTCGACTAAGCCCAGTTCCGCTAGTGGGTTATCACCTTGGAACATCCTTCTAACACCGCCGAGCAAAGATTCAATAGTTGAGTTTTTATACTGTTTACCAGATAAGTCAATTAAAGCGTTCTGTGTTTTTTTTATTACTTGAACCCAATCACTCCAGTCTTTAGTGGCTGTTTCTAAATTTAGAAAAAAAATAGGATAAGGCTCGCTATCTTCAGAAAAACAAAGTGATAAGTGAAATGCCCACCACGTTGAAGATTTAATTAAACTGGGGTCATTAGTAAAGATAGAAAGCCCGAACTCTGTTAATTCATATTCTCTAGGGCTTCTTTTATTTTCGATCAGCCTAGAAGACACCATCCAGGACTTAATTGTTGTAATCCTATTCGCACCAGCTATAAACTTTAACCTAGCTTCACGCATTTTTGATTTTGTAAAAATATCCCTTTCAGTTCTAACTACTTCCAGCCCTTTACTAACCCACCATCTAGTAACAGGCTCACCTTCATTATTCATTAGTGCCATTTTTATTTCCTTTAACTTTGAGCTCGTATATAGATTTAAAAAAGTTTATCTGTCGAAGGGGCTATTTGAAGCACACCAAACAACCATCATCGTCATCGTCATCGTCATCGTCTAAGACAGCACCCAAGAAACTTGTATTTTTCTTGTTGGGGTTAATTTCTTTAAATTTTTCTTTAATCTCATCTTTTCGGGCTAGCATTTCATCTAATGATTCATCCTGAGACCAAGTATGATTGCGACCTAAATTTTTATGATAAAGCTCAAACTCCCTTGCCTTTTCAAAAAATTCCGGATGATTTTCATGCAACCCTATCCACTCAATTTTTCTCTGATAAAAACAAAAATAACACCCTGAACGACTACGCCATTCGTAATACTTAGGCATCCCAAGACCAGACTCATCAAGTATCTTAACTATATCTTCTTTGTTTTTGCCATCTTCTTTGAAAGGATAGACAGCACTAATATTTGGTTTTGTTGATATATAGCCTGTTCTATAAGCTTCATCTGCTCGAATGGCAACATAACTAATCACAGGATCATCACCAACAAAATTCTCAAAGGGCTTTAACTTTAAGTTAGTCGTGCACCAGCGCGATCGAGCGGTAGGTAAAAAATTACCATTCAACTTTAAATAGTAATCAAAGCCTCTTCCAGAATTCAATCTAGTAATAGGCTTACCCAAATAATCTTCCATGAGATCAACAAATTCTAAAGTCTCTGGTAATTCAGCACCCGTATCAGCAAAAAAATATTCCATTTC
>JAGLUC010000461.1 GCA_023134955.1 Methylococcales bacterium
CGGGGAACCGATGACTCGAAACTCCGTATTACACTTCGTTTCATACGGGCTACAATATGGACTGAAGATTTAATAACTACCCTGTTTTGCCTTGTCTTTTGCCTCGACAGAAGCACCAATAAAACAGTTGCGTAGCTTGCTATTCGCCTGTTTTATTGGCGCTCCTGTGAAGCCAAAATCCTACGCCAAACTCCGGTAACTTATTAAATCCTCAGTCCTATGTGTTAATAAAAGAGTATCAAAATACCCTGCCAGAACTCTTGGGGCTATTAATAGTATTAAATGAATCTATAGAATAGAAGGTTCAAAAGAGAGCGCTTCATTTTCTTGATCGACAGACAGGCTTTGGTTTTCAGGATTTTCTGGAGGCAATGACATGACATTTTTTTCTATTTGATCTTCCTCAGTCAACCAGACTAATAAAGCATAATAGCTACGAATGTTTTCCACATAACCAACAGGCTCCTTACCTCTAGCATAGCCATAAACAGTTTTTTTATACCATTTTTTTTGAGTAAGTAAAGGAAGTGATTCCTTTACATCCAGCCATTTGTTAGGATCGCCTTTTCTAAGGCGAGTTAAAAACATGGCATCTTTAAGATGACCAAATCCAACATTATAAGAAGCCAAAGCATACCATGTACGGTCAGGTTCTTGAATGTGTGCAGGAATGCTTTCTAAACGCAATTTAAAATATAATGCCCCACCAATAATGCTTTGTATGGGATCTGTTCTATCTTTAATGCCTAATTGCCTGGCGGTTCTCTTTGTCAACATCATAAGACCTTTTACTCCTGTAGGGGATGTCACGTCAGCCCGCCAGTGTGATTCCTGATAACCAATAGCAGCCAGTAATCGCCAGTCAATATCGTGTTTTAATGCCTCCGCTTTAAAAAAAGGTTTATAAAAGGGAAGTCTGCTTTCAACATGTTTTCGGAATTGACAATTGCCAACATAACTAAGGTTTCCTGAATTACCATAATATTTATCCAGCAAATGCTCTAATGTTTTGTTTTCTTGGATTTGTTGAAAAAAAAGCTTGGCTTCATTGTAAAGACTATCATCTTTAGATAGGGGAAATGCCCAGGCAAGCTGGCGAGGTTCTGTAATGTCAAAGGCAATGTTGAGTTTTGGATAAAAGCGTTTGATTGAGCGAGCCTGGTGTGAGTCGGCAATGGTGTAATCAATTAACCCTTCGTTGACTAAGTACATTAAACCATCCGTATTTAATTCAGTATTAATGTTCCAGGTTAATTTGGGGTGTTTTTTTTGCTGTTGAATTAAGGCATCCAAGTGACTGGTACCTTTGACAATCTCAAGTATGCCATTTACAAGGTCAGATACTTTTCTAGGTTTTTTTCTGCCTGAGCGATAGATAATTTGCTCGGTAATGCTTTGGTAGCTTGGGGCAAAGCGCATGTTTTGCAAGCGTTGATCTGTAATCGTCAGACCTGCTGCAGCAATATCTGCTTTATCAGCAGCAATGATGGTTAAAAGCTTGTCGAAGGTAGTCGGGATGATGAAGTTAACTTTAACCTTTAGCCGTTTAGCGAACAGCATCACCAGGTCATACTCCAGTCCCGTTAAACCCTCTGCACCTTCATAATAGGTAGTAGGGTCTTGGCGAGTGAGCACATCAATAGAGCCTTCATATTTTATTTGCTCAAGCTTTGAAAACCCAAGATGGTCGGGGGAATAGCTATCACAAGAACTGAGGATGAGGAAAAGGCTAATAAATAATGGAATATTATTTTTCAACAATTTACTAACCTTTACAGATTAAACTGTATTTTGTTCATCACGAAGTTTTTTGTAGCCATTGATCAGAGCATTAGTGGACGAATCATGGCTGCTAATCATTTCACCACTTTTTAGTTCTGGTAAAATAGCTTTAGCTAACACTTTCCCAAGTTCAACGCCCCACTGGTCGAATGAGTTAATATTCCAAATAACACCTTGTACGAAAATTTTGTGTTCATAAAAGGCTAATAAAGTCCCCAGAGTACGTGGAGTTAGTTTTTTATAAAGAAATGAATTGGAGGGTTTATTACCAGGAAAAACTTTGGACATAACCAAAAGTGGGTCAGAATCACCAATATCGTTCTCTACTTGTTGTTTGGTTTTACCTTTCATTAGCGCTTCAGGTTGCGCTAAGAAATTAGACATTAAAATATCATGATGAATAGGTGAGTCGTAATGCCCCTGAGCTGCAGCTAAAAAGTCACAAGGAATTAGTTTAGTACCTTGATGTATTAATTGGTAAAAAGCATGTTGGCCATTAGTCCCTGTTTGTCCCCAAATAATAGATCCCGTATGGTAATCAACCTGTTGCCCATCAGTGGTAATGGATTTACCATTACTTTCCATGTCGCCTTGCTGAAAATAATCAGCAAAGAAATAAAGTGACTGGTCATAGGGAAGCAGGACATGGGACTCAGCGTTAAAAAAATTGTTATACCAAATCCCTAATAATGCCATGGTGACTGGGATGTTTTTATCTAAAGGCGTATCTTGAAAGTGCTTATCAGCAAGGTGAGCACCCAGTAATAATTCTTCAAAATTATCCATGCCAATGGATATGGCAATAGAGAGACCAATCGCTGACCAAAGTGAATAACGTCCACCTACCCAGTCCCAAAATTCAAACATATTTTCAGCATCAATTCCAAAAGCGGTGACATTTTCTTTGTGTGTAGAAATAGCAACAAAGTGTTTTTTGATGGCAGATTTATCAAAAGCGGAATTAAGTAACCATTTGCGTGCAGAATGTGCATTTGTCATGGTTTCTTTGGTGTTAAAAACTTTTGAAGCAATTAAAAATAAGGTGGTCTCAGGGTTTAAACCTTTTAATACAGTAATAATATCAGTTTGATCAACATTGGAAACGAAATGAGCTTTAAGTGCCGGGGTAGAATATGGCTCAAGAGCAGTTGTGACCATTTTTGGCCCTAAGTCAGAGCCACCAATACCTATATTTACAACATCGGTAATTGCTTTGTTGGTATAACCACGCCATTCACCAGAGCGCACTTTGTCAGAAAAAATACGCATTTTAGATAACACATTGTTTATACCAGGCATCACATCTTCACCTTTGAAATAAACGGCTGTATTAGATCTATTTCTAAGAGCAGTATGTAAAACAGCGCGTTGTTCAGTGGTATTAATTATCTCACCAGAAAACATGGCTTGCGTTTTATTATGTAAGTCTGCTTTTTCAGCCAGTTTAATTAAATGAGGAAGGGTATCAGATGTGATTCGGTTTTTTGAATAATCGAAGAGCAGGTCTCCAAAATGTAGAGACAGTTTGTTATGACGGTTTTTATCAGCCGCAAAAAGCTCTTTCATGGATAAACAACTGACTTCTTTGTGGTGTTGTTTAAGAGTAAGCCATTCAGGGGAATCACATAAAGCAGACATTTTTTATCCAGTCATATTAAAGTTATTTAGAAGTCTACGTAAAGGGCAATAAATTGGCAAATATAATTGTTGTTTTTATTTTAAGATATGTGTCTTGAAAAACGCTATTTTATTCATGAAATTAATTTTACGACAATAACTGGTATAATTTAACATTCGAAATATATAGGATTGTTAAATGAGAATACAAGAACTTTCCGTTTCGGAGCGTATTGTCTTAGCTGAAAAGCTATGGGATAGTGTTGTTGACGAAGATGCCCCGATAGAGCTATCTAAAATACAAGCAGTTGAACTTGACCGTAGGTTACAAGCATTTCTAGACGACCAAGATATTGGTTCTTCATGGTCAGAAGTCAAAGGACGAATTACTAGTAAAGTATGAGCTATTCTCTCACGCTTCGGAAAGAAGCTGAATTAGACATTAATACTGCTTTTGAATATTACGAAAATCATAGAGTGGGATTGGGCTATGATTTTCTTCTTTGTGTTGAAGAATGTCTATCAAAAATAGAACGAAACCCTGTGCATTACAAAACAATCTACAAAGAACTTAGGCGTATAGCTGTACGGCGGTTTCCATATCGCATTTTGTATTTAGTTCAAAATAATTTGGTTATTGTTACCGCTGTTTTTCATGTTAGAAAAGCCCCTCAAGCATGGAAAAATTGCAGATAACAAAAATTTGCAGCTGACTACTGGCACCACTGACAATTTAGGCGACAACTATCCTGACACAAGGGGCGGTCTACAACAAAATACTGGTCTTTAGCCAGTAGTTATTTGACTCTTCGATTCAATTTCATCAACACGTTTTTCTAAAGCTTCTAATTTAGAACGTGTTTTTGCTAAAACAGCTTTTTGTACTTCAAATTCTTCACGAGTAACTAAATCTAGCTTAGCTAATGCACCTTGCAAAATACCATGGAAAGTTTTTTCTATATCGTCTTTAAAGCTAGTTAAGCCAGGGGGAACAGCATCTGCTAAGCGACTGGCGATTTCGTCAATTGATTTTGGGTCAAACATAGTTGTCTCTTTGTCTAAGGTTTAAATGGTTTTTTCTAAAATATGTTCTTTACATATTTTGTCAATTTCAGCATGTTTTAAAGCTTGTGAAGTTAATCCACAATAATATTGATTATCAACTTGCTCTACAAAATAAATACAAGTATTACATAGACCAAATGTTCTTGAGTTATTTGCGGTTTGCAATGCAAGTAAAGTGTTTTTTAAGGCATCAGCCAGTGAGCTAAAGTCTTGCTCTGCAATTTGTGACTCAACTTGCTTAAAAATGTCTGGTAGCTGAATTTTATCAAGTATACGATGTCCAGCGGGTAAAAGTTTAAGGTGAACAACTCGGTGGTCATTTTTATCGGGTACTTTTTTAATGTAACCTTTGCGTTCTAAAATTTGTAGTGACTGAGAAACAGTTCCTTTGGTTAAGTCTAAAAAAGCTGTTACCGAAGCTGGAGTATCACTATGAAGATTGCATTTGGATAAATAATCTAAAATTTGACCATGTATAGGCTGTAAGTTTAACAAAGTATAAATTTTTCTTTCTTCAGATCTTAACAGGTTACTGATACAGCTTATCAATTTTAATACACTTAACTTATTCATATGAAGGATTTTAACATAGCTTATACAGTGATAATGTGATGAGCTAGAAGATAATACAAAATGTAAAGAATATTTTTCGATCAAACTGGAAAGATAATGAAAGTAGGAATGATAGGCTTAGGGGCTATGGGTTTGGGTATGGCAACTAATTTAGCTAAGGCTGGAATGTTGAAGGCTGTTTATAATCGAACAATCAGTAAAGCAAATGCTTTAGCCGTTGAATTTGATGTAAAAGTATGCGGTTCTCCACAGCAATTAGCAGAACATGTTGATATGGTGATGATTTGTGTTGCTGCTGATGAAGATGTGTTGCAAATGATCAATGCCATTGCAGAAACAATAAAGCCAAATACTATTGTGGTTGATATGTCGACGGTGAGTAGTGAAACAGCTAAAAAGGCTGCTGCTATTTTGCTGGATAAACAGGTTCAGTTTTTAGATGCACCTGTTTCAGGAGGTGTTGAAGGGGCTAGAAAAGGTGCGCTGGTGATGATGGTTGGAGGCGATGAAGAGACTTTAGAATCGGCGCGTCCAGCTTTAGAAGCAATGAGTTCACGTATTGTTTATATGGGGGGAACAGGTTCAGGACAGGGAACTAAAGCAGTTAATCAAATTATGGCAGCGGGAATTAATCAAGCCGTGACTGAAGCCTTGGCTTTTGGACAGACTCAAGGGCTTGCTATGGATAAGGTGATTGATGTAATTTCAGGCGGTGCGGCAGGAAATTGGTTTTTACAACATAGGGGGCGAACTATGACACAAGGTACGTATGAACCTGGGTTTAAATTGGCTTTGCACCATAAAGATTTAAAAATATGTCAGAAAATGGCGGAACAGGCTGATATATCAATTCCCTTGGTTGATAAAACGGTGGCTGATTATCAGCAATTAATGGAGCAAGGATATGCTGATGAAGATATTTCTGCTTTGTATCGGTTGAAGTCATTGTAACAAAATGGCGGATAAAATGAAGTTGCTAGTAAAAACTAAGCAAAGGAAACGGTATTAATCGTTCCAAAAGTATTCGCAGTAATGAAAA
>JAGLUC010000462.1 GCA_023134955.1 Methylococcales bacterium
CAGTCATTTCATGCTGAGTAGTTACGATAATAAAAAGATAAATTCTTCTGCACTAGGGTTTAAAAAATCAGAAAACTTTATCAGATCTACTTTAGAAAGCACCTAGCAATAGAGAACCTAACATGCCTTTTTGATAAATCACCACTTTATACTCAACCATTAGCTATCTCCATTTTTATTAAATGACTTTAGAAAACTGTTGTTGTTTTTGCGCTAGATATTTATCAAATACCATACAGATATTTCTGATTAACAATCGTCCAGCACTTTGTACTTTAATGCTTTGATCTGTCCTTATTAACAATCCATCTGCTTGCATTTGATCTAAATTACTGAGTTCAGTGGCAAAATAATCGGCAAAAATAATATCAAACTGCTGTTCTATTTTATTAAAGTGTAGTTCAAAATGGCAGATTAACTGGGTAATCACAGCTCTGCGTAATTTATCGTCTTCATCCAGGTCTACCCCTTTAAAAACGGGTAATTTACCTTGAGAGATCAAGTTGTCATATTCATCTAATTGTTTTACATTTTGAATATAGGCATCACCCACACGCCCGATTGAAGTAATTCCCATTCCGACTAAATCACAATCTGAATGGGTAGAATAGCCTTGAAAATTTCTGTATAACAGCCCTTCTCTTTGTGCAACAGCAAGTTCATCATCGGGTTTGGCAAAGTGATCCATACCTATATAAACGTAACCAGCTGCAATTAATTTATTACCCATCATTTGCAGAATTTCCAGCTTTACTTCAGGCGTTGGTAACTCTGTATCATTAATCTGCCGTTGGGTTTTAAACCGTGTTGGCATGTGAGCATAATTAAAAATTGAAAAGCGATCTGGCGAAACGGCTAATACCATATCCAAGGTTTCAGAAAAAGTATCTACAGTTTGTAACGGCAAGCCATAAATCAAATCTATACTGGTTGACCTAAAACCTTCTCTACGTGCGGCATCTAAAACGGCAAAGGTTTGTTGTTCTGTTTGAATACGATTAACCGCTTTTTGTACCGCAGGATTAAAGTCTTGTAGACCTAAGCTGATACGATTGAAGCCTAGCTCCCGTAATTGAGCGATGGTTTGGTTATTGGTTTCTCTTGGATCAACTTCAATAGAGTATTCGCCTTTATCGTCATCCCTTAAATTAAAGTTTTGACGAGTAGCATCCATCAAGCTTTTCATTTGTTCAAAACTCAAGAAAGTGGGTGTTCCACCACCCCAATGTAGTTGATTAACTACTCTGTCTTTATCAAATAAAGAACCTTGCATAGCAATTTCTTTAATTAAATTATTTAAATAAGGTTCGGCATGCTGGCGGTTTTTAGTGATGATTTTATTACAGGCACAATAAAAACAAACCGTATCGCAAAATGGGATATGAAAATAAAGTGATAAAGGCCCACCTGCTTTATTGGATTTTTCAATATGTGCACGATATTCCTTATCAGCAAAGCCTTCGTGCAATTCTAATGCGGTTGGATATGATGTATAACGTGGACCAGCCTTGTCATAACGATTGATTAAGTCTAGGTCAAATTTTATTGATTGATCCATTATTTTATTTCTTGATTAATAACAATATTGATTGACTGCTCGCCCTGTAACTTAGGTACTGTAAAAGCTCCAATAAAGTCTCCCGGCTGTTGCATGGCATTACCTGTCTTTGACACTCTTGCCATGACTTTAACTTGTTTGAAATTAGATAATTTCATCGTTGGCATCATCGCCATGGCATCATCTAAGGTCACCGTTAAGGGTAAATCAGCCATTTGCTTACGCACAATAGCTAATGGCATAGGCGACCCTGTTAATGCTTTGGCATAAATAAATACCGTATCATCTATGGCTGCTTTAGCTTTTAAAGACTCTGTTAAACTGACATGTACCTTTATACTGATGGCAGTTTTAATCGTTTGTTCGGGTGCTACTTTAGCCTGTACCGTGGCTAACATTGCCTGTATTTCTTTATGAGACTGAGAACCCTTTGGCAATAATTCCTCTAACTGTCGCCAATATTTTAATGCTAATTTAAATTCACCTTTTTCAGCTTTTACCATACCGCCTAGCCACAAGCCTGTCATGTTATTGGGTGATTTTTCTAATGCTTTAAAAATTAATTCTGTTGGCTTACCCTCTAAAGCACCATCACTCGCCATAGCCAAGGAATCAGCATAGTGCAGCATAATATCCGGATCATCAGCTAATAATTCATGGGCTTTTTTAAATGCGTTAACTGCTAAAGAAAATTGCTCCAAATACTTATAAGAACGCCCCAGCATTACCCAGCCTTTAGCATTATCAGGTTCTTTTTCCAATCGTTGCACTAAACCCGACACCATTGCTTCAATATTCACATTAGAACTTTGAGCTGCACGCATTTGTTGTTGAGTCTGGGCTTTTCTTAATGCTTCTGGTTCACCTAAACCGAAATAAATTAACACAGAGAATACAGGTAACAATAAACCAATCACGGGGACTATCCAGCGACCTTGCGATGATTTAAGCTGGCTCTGAGTATCTAAATCCAGATCATCTCCCAAGCTTAATTCTAATTCAGCATATTGTTCATCATATTGAAGCTGAGTTAATCCGCCCGCCTCTAACTGTCGTTTTAAATCTTTAGCTCGCTCCTGGGCAATATTAATATTGCGCTGATCAGAATCAGCATCTTTTATTTCTCTGTTCCTCCATAATGGCGGAATAATGATCAATAAAGCTAATATAATTAACATGGCTATCACTAGCCAATAAGCGATATTCATGGCTCATCTCCCTGTTCTAATAACGCTTTAACTTTTGCCTGTTTAGTTTGTTGCTCTTCGCTTAATTCTGTCTTTGTTTTCACTTTATTTTTTCGACTGAATAAAACCAGCATCACTAAGCCAATCAATAAAAACACAATAGGCCCTATCCATAACAGCCCTGTTTTTGCTTTAAACGGTGGATTATATAAAACAAAATCGCCGTAACGCTCTATCATAAAATTTGCAATTTCATCTTTAGATTTACCCAGCTGTAACATTTCATAAACCTGTCTGCGTAAATCCTTAGCCAAATCAGCATTAGAATCTGCAATAGTCTGGTTTTGACAAACTAAACAGCGTAATTCATCAATTAATATTTTGTATGCCTGTTCTTTTTGAGGGTCATTAAATTTTCGGAATTCAACAGCCGAAAAACAATTTAATGAAAATGCCAGTAACAAACAAGTAATTGCTATTCTCATTAAACTTCACCTTTTAGCTGTACAATGAGTGGTAACAAAATGGTCTGAACATCTTTTGCTGAGACTGGCCCCGTATGTTTGTATCGGACAATTCCTTTTTTATCAATTACAAAGGTTTCTGGCACGCCATAAACACCATAATCAATTCCTGTACGGCCTTGTTGATCCATAATGCTGACATTATAAGGATTGCCTAATTGTGCCAGCCATTGTCTGGCTGATTCAGGCTCATCTTTATAATTTAATCCAATCAGCGTTACCACTCTCTTTTGTGCCAATTGATTAAAAACAGGATGCTCAACACGACAAGAAGCGCACCAGGATGCCCATACATTTAGCATCCAGACTTTTCCTGATAAATCAGTATTACTCAAGGTTTTATCCGCTTGCCCCAGAATAGGTAATGAAAACACAGGTGCTGGCTTATTAATTAATGGTGATGGAATATCCCTGGGATTTAAGTTTAAACCCATGGCTAAAAATACTGCCATCACTAAAAATAAAATTAGTGGAATAATATATTTAAGCATTTAGTTTGCCTCCATTACCCTTACGATAACGCTTATCAGTAGCGGCGATAAATCCGCCCACGCCCATAAAGATAGCACCTAACCAAATCCAGCGAATAAAGGACTTGTAATAAACCCGTAAACTCCATGCACCTTCCTTGCCTAATGGCTCACCAATCGCTACAAATAAATCCCTAAATAAACCTGCATCAATTGCAGCCTCAGTCATAGGCATTTTTTGCACCCGATATTCTCTTTTTTGTGGCTCTAATTTAGCAACTTCTTTACCTTGATAAGTCACAGTTAATGCCCCTTGATTAGCAAGGTAATTAGGCCCTTCAGTCACCTTAACACCGTGAAATTCAAACACATAGCCTGACATTTCCAATGTATCACCTGGCATCATCTTTACATCTTTTTCTATGCTGTAAATTGAAGTAAAGGTAATCCCTATTACAAACACAGCTATACCCAGATGAGCCACTGTCATGCCGTAAAAACCAGCGGGAATAGTAGTTATACGTTGCCAGCTAAAACCGTGTTTACCCATTCTATCCATAAAGGATAAAGCAACTGTTGCCATCGTCCATAACGCTAATACCACACCCAATCCAGCTTTCCAGGAATAAAAAGGCATCACTAAAGGAATTAAAAAGCCGATAGCTAAACAAGCGATAAACAAACCTTTTAACCGCCAGGCCAGTGCTTTTATATCATCACGCTTCCAGCGCAATAACATACCAACACCCACGGCAAACGCTAAAGGAGCCATCAAAGGAATAAATACCGCATTAAAATAAGGAGGGCCAACTGAAATTTTACCCATCCCTAACGCATCAATCACTAAAGGGTAAAGTGTGCCTAATAAAATACTGGCGGCTGTTACCACTAACAAAACATTATTGAGTAATAAGGTGGCTTCGCGAGAAATTAACTCAAAGGTAACACGGCTTCGGACTTTTGGTGCTCTGATGGCATAAAGCAATAATGAACCACCAACAACAATAGCTAAAAATATCAAGATAAACAAGCCACGAGTTGGGTCACTGGCAAAAGCATGAACCGAGGTTAATACCCCGGAACGCACTAAAAAAGTACCTAACAAACTCAGCGAAAAAGCGAAGATCGCTAATAATACCGTCCAGGTTTTAAACACACCTCGTTTTTCACTGGCAGCGAGTGAATGGATTAATGCAGTGCCTACTAACCATGGCATAAATGAAGCATTTTCGACTGGATCCCAGAACCACCAGCCACCCCAGCCTAATTCGTAGTAAGCCCACCAACTACCTAAGGCAATTCCAATGGTTAGGAACATCCAGGCCAAGTTTGTCCAAGGTCTGGACCACCGCGCCCATGCTGAATCCAATCGTCCTTCTAATAAAGCGGCAATTGAAAAAGCAAAAGCGACAGAAAACCCCACATAGCCCATGTATAACATCGGTGGATGTATGGCTAAACCTGGGTCTTGTAACAGTGGGTTTAAATCTCGACCTTCTAAAGGCGAGGGAAATAAGCGTTCAAAGGGATTAGATGTCAGCAATAAAAACAGTATAAATCCTATGCTGATTAATCCCATCACTCCTAAAACACGGGCAACCGTGGTTTCTGGAATACTTTTACTAAAAAAAGCAATCAATCCCGTCCAGATAGATAATGTTAATGCCCATAATAATAAAGAGCCTTC
>JAGLUC010000463.1 GCA_023134955.1 Methylococcales bacterium
GATACCCAAATTAATAATATTTATATCTGGGCGGTCTAAAGCGGCGAATAAACTATATCGGTTGCTATCATATAAACTGTGACTGGTTTTAGTCTCTCCGATACTAATCACTTCGTTTCCTGTTGAGGCGATGGCGACTGTTAATTTTCTTTTAACCTTAATCTCTGCGAGTCCTAGTGAAGCAATCAATCCAATATCAGCAGGTGTTAAAAATTTGCCAGCTTGTAATATAACCTGACCTTGTTGAATATCTTCTCCTGTTAAGCGAATATTTTGTCCTGCTTTATGTCGGTCAGCAATAAAAATAATTCCATCATTAAGATCAACATGTTCTTGCATAATTACTGTATCTACGCCATCAGGAATAATTGATCCTGTCATTATGCGGATACATTGACCGTTACTGATAGTTTTTAAACTAGGCTTGCCTGCATAACAGGTATCTATGATAGTGAGTGATGTAGTACCTTTAATAGGGATGTCTTTAGAGTTGAGTGCATAACCATCAACAGCTGAATTGTTATGGCTAGGGACACTAAAGGGTGCTGTAATGGCTTGAAATAAAGTGCGTCCCTTTGATTTTTCAATATTGATAATTTCGTAGTCATCAATAGAAGGCAGGGCAGAGAGTATGTTTTTAATAGCCTGGTCTATTGGAAGTAGTCCAGATTCATAAATATCAGCACAACTTGCCTGAGGGGAGATCATTTGATAATGTAAGGTTTTGAATCAGTTTTGCCCTGATTATCAACCCAGGTAATATTAATCACATCTCCCACTTCACCACCTTTAAGTAAAAAATCAAAGTAGGGGTTTTTAGAAATACCCCCAGCCATATGGCAAGTAATTACCTTTACCTTATTATGTTCAACCCAAAGCTCACGAATATGGTGTGCAGGAATAAGTTTTCCCTGTTTGTCTTTATGACGACCATTTTCCATGGGGTGAGTAATCAGCGTTCTGATTTGGGTATTACCATTAAGCCTTTTGGTTCTGATTTTAATGCTAGACATAATGTATTAACTCCCACATCCGCCAACAGCAACCACGACTTTTTTAGATTTAAAATAGAATTTTCCATCGGCTTCAATAATGGCAATAACATCACTGGTTTTAGCCATTTTAAAACGAGCGGAGACCCGTGCTTCAACAGCAGGAGATAAATGAAATTCGGCAATTAATGGAATAGGGTTTTTTTTCACCAAAATAGAAATTTTATTGACATTTTTTAGACTACTAGCCACGGTGATAGGAACAATAGAACCATTTTCCGCCACTCGTGGTAAACGACTGAATTTTATTCTCTTGCTTTTGATTAATCGCACACCTTTAAATAAATGCTTTAAAGTTTCTTTGTAACTACTCGGCTGAAAACTTTGTTCTAACCATTGTGTATCAGCCAATTTAGCGCACACAAAGTTACTACTTACAGCTAAACCATAAACTGCAATAGAAAACATTTTTTTGATAAATTGTCTGCGACTTTTAAGCATATGTAGGTTATGAGTTAAAAAGTTTTAGATAAGCTTGGCTCGATTGTTCGGGAGCATGATCAAATACTCCACCGATAACAGCGAGAATATCTGCTCCTGCATTTAATAATTGTCGACCATTTTCGGGCAAAATACCACCAATAGCAACAATAGGGATATTAATCTGCTTTCTAGCCTGTTGTAATGTCTCTATTTGGGCAGGTGCAGCTAAGGGTTTTGAGCTGGATGGGAAAAAACGTCCAAAAGCAACATAATTAACGCCATTAGCCTGGGCTTGCAAGGCGGTATCAATATTGTCGTAACAAGACAAGCCAATAATGGCTTTAGAGCCCAGCACTTTTCGAGCAGCAGCAATACCGACATCATCTTTGCCAATATGTACGCCATCCGCGCCAATTTGCAGGGCAAAATCAGCATCATCATTAATAATTAAAGGGGTTTGGTGGTGTCTGCAGAGAACTAATAATTCTTTAGCTAAATAGAGGGCATCAGAGGGTACTTTGTCCCTATATTGAATGACGGAGGCACCACCTTTTAAAGCTGAATGAACCGCTTCGATCACTTGTTCATTGCTTTTACCATCTGTTTGGGTAATGGCATATAAACCAGAACCTGGGAATATCACTGATTAGTCTCCATCCAAAATAAACGATTAGGAATATACTGACCTTTCCCAGGCAGATAAGCTGCTTCCAGGGCATTCCAAGTGTACTCCTGGGCTTCTGATACAGCAGTAAAAGGGTCAAGACCATGTGCTATAAGGGCAGCAATAGAACTGGCTAAAGTACAACCTGAGCCATGATATTGGTGGGGTAATCTATCCCAGTGAAATGATTCAGTGCTGTTGTCTTTTTGGAATAATTGATTATTGACTGTGTTAGATTGTTCGTGAGTCCCGGTAATTAAAACATGATCACAACCTTTATCTAGCAGGTTTTGTCCACATATATTCAGATCACTATGCTGGGCAAGTATTCTAGCCTCTTCACTATTAGGAGTTAAAATTGTAGTGCAGGGCAATAATAACTCAACAATACTGTTAATTAATTGTTCATTAGCCAAAGATGTTCCTCCGCCAGCGGCTAAAACAGGGTCTAAAATTACAGGAATATTAGGGTGCTGTAATAAAACAGATTGAATGGCTAAAGCCGTTTCATGATGTCCGATTAAACCAATTTTAATAGCATTAATTTGAAAATCATCAAGCACCGTGTGTGCTTGAGAAATAATATCTTCCGCTGGTTGAGGAATAAGTTTTTTTACATTGCCACTGTCTTGTTCTGTTAGAGCTGTAATTACACTACAGGCATGACATTGATGGCTGATTAATGTTTCAATATCAGCCTGTATACCTGCGCCACCGCAGGGGTCATGACCAGAAAAACATAAAACAATGGGTCGATTTTTATTCATTTATGAACGCGGATAATTAATTTAATAATGTAGAACAAGTATCTAATACTCCATCATGTGTAAAAAAACATTGACCGCTCTTAAGCCCTTTCTTGCTGAGGAGGGGGTTGGAAGATTAAAATCAAGTCTCTTGATAAAAATAGAGTGATTAGAATAGCATAATTGGAGAAAACGAATAATGGCGATCTGTATTTCTTGTACAGGGGGGTAAGCATTTTATGTGATTAAGGAACGTGCCCAAAGTTCTGGCAGGGTATTTTG
>JAGLUC010000464.1 GCA_023134955.1 Methylococcales bacterium
ATTGAAATTAGAGTGCGCGGAACTGACCTTAGCATGCGCCAAAATGAAGTTTCTGCGATACGGATAGAACGATTGGCGCATCAACCTGAAACTCAACAAACTGATCCATTCAAAGAAGAACTGACAGTCGCGGTGATCGGCAACCCCAATTGCGGTAAAACCACATTATTTAATGGTATGACCGGTTCCAGGCAACATGTTGGCAACTGGGCTGGAGTCACGGTGGAACAGAAAGCTGGACAGTACCGTTATGATAATAAAGTTATCAAAGTCATCGATTTACCTGGCATCTACAGTCTTGATGTGAACAATCATTCGACTTCGCTGGATGAAAAAATAGCGAGAGATTTTATTCTATCGCAACAGGCCGACTTGATTATCAATATCATTGATACCACCCATCTTGAGCATAATCTGTACCTCACCATGCAGTTGCTGGAAATGCGTATTCCCATGGTTGTTGTGCTTAACAATATGGATGATGCAACGGGTCGGGATATTAAAATTGATAGTGATGAAATAGCACGGCGATTAATGTGCCCACTGGTGTCTTTAGTAGCAACACAAACAAAAGACCTAAATGCGCTGAAATCAACAATTAATCAACTGGTGGAAACAAAACAACTGTCGTCTACGCCTGTTAAATACCCAAAAGGAATTGAATCTGCAATTAATCAATTAACGCCGTTAATTGAACAGCAATTAGAAGATAAAGCTATCAACCCACAATGGATAGCGGTCAAATTACTGGAAAAAGATGGCTTTGCCATGAGTCTGGCAGATGAAGCCCTACAAACTACAGCCCATGACTGTTATCAGGCTATCGAGACCAAAACAGGGGAAGAAGCTGATATTTTAATCGTCGACAGTCGCTATAGTTTTATCAATACACTGACTCAAGATACATTGATACAGCAATCGGAAGTAGGGAAACAGTTATCAGATACCATAGACAAGGTTATCTTGAACCGCTTTTTAAGCATTCCCATTTTCTTCGGTGTAATGTATTTGATGTTCACTTTTACTATCAAATTAGGTCGAGCATTTAAGCCTTTCTTTAAAGACTTTGCACAGGCCATTTTTGTTGATGGTTCAGGCTATCTGTTAAGCCTAATGAACAGTCCGCAATGGCTGATTACCCTGGTTTCTGGCGGCGTCGGCAATGGCATCCGTGAAGTGCTGGCCTTTGTACCCATCTTGGGATTTTTATACTTGTTTATTTCAATACTGGAAGAGTCCGGCTATATGGCACGCGCAACCTTTGCCATGGATCGCTTTATGCGAGTTTTGGGATTACCTGGAAAAGCCTTTGTCCCCTTAATCCTAGGCTTTGGCTGTAATGTCCCAGCGATGATGGCAACACGCACATTGGAAAGGCCTCGTGACCGTTTATTAAATATTCTGTTAAATCCGTTTATGACTTGTGGGGCACGACTAGCGGTTTTTACCTTATTCGCCTCCGCTTTTTTCCCAGAAAATGGCGGACTGGTTGTTTTTAGCCTTTATATGATTGGCGTAGGGGCTGCATTTTTAACCGCCATGCTGTTAAAACATACCTTTCTTAAAGAAGAGTTCTCGCTAGTGATTATGGAAATCCCCAGCTACCATGTACCAAAACTGAAAAATGTATGGCTCAATACCTGGACACGGGTTGAATCTTTTATTGTCAGAGTAGGGAAAATCATTGTCACTATGGTATTGATTCTGCATATACTCAGCAGCCTGGGGACAGATGGCTCATTTAAAGAACATAATATTGAAAACTCTGTATTAAGCGCAGCTGGGCGCACTGTGACGCCTTTATTAAAACCCATGGGCATAGATCAGGAAAACTGGGCTGCAACAGTGGCTGTTTTTACCGGTATTCTGCATAAAGTGGTGGTTATCAGTACCTTAAAAACCATCTACGCAGCATCAAATCACATGGGACAAGAAACAGAAAAAAACTTTGAATTCTGGAAAGCTATTAAGCAGTCTTTTATGACCATCCCTATGGGAATTAACAAGATGCTGGGCATCAATGGTTCAGCAAAACAGGATCAATCCAAGAGCCCTTTTTTTTACCGCCTTGCATAATAATTTCCATGGTCAAATTGGAGCCTATGCCTATTTATTATTTGTGTTGCTATATTTTCCTTGTATAGCGACTACTTCCACAGCCTATAAAGAGTCCAGCGCAGTTTGGTCCTTATTCATGGTATTTTGGGCTACAGCTATGGCATATATAACAGCAACCTTATTCTATCAGTTTGCAACATTCAGTCAGCACCCTGAAGCAACAATTGCCTGGGGAGCTGGCTCTGCCTTTTTCATGGCAGCTGTCATACTGGGTTTTCTTTATTGGGGTAAGCAACAGAAACATAAAACTACCACAAGTTAGTTGGTGGTTGTTTAAATTAGCAACGCTGTGACATTAGGCTAAAAACTGGAGCAACTTTGTAGTTACCTAAAACTCAAATAGTATATACATAATTAACAGTATTTTTAATCGTTAGAAGAGGAATTAATGTACCTTAATCAATGGTTCAAAAGGGTCGTTATTTTTATTCCTGTTGCCATCGGCATTGCCGTAGTGGTGCTTGCCCCTAAATTGAAAAGTCCTCCGCAAAAAAATAGGGTGACAGAGATAGCCACAAAGGTACGCTTCATTAAACCTTTGCACCAGGAAGTCAGTCCTAAAGCGGTGGGGTATGGAACTTCTGAGCCAATTAAGAGCTGGGAAGCGATTGCGGAAGTCTCGGGGCGCATTGTCTGGGTTTCTGAGGACTTGAGAGAAGGCAATATTATCCCTAAAGGTACTGAGTTGTTAAGAATAGATGACTCTGAATACAGACTGGCATTAAGTCAAATCGATGCTCAGCTCAACACATCCAGTGTAAAAACAGGTGCTGCCCGAAGGTCATTAACGATAGAGAAGCGTTCACATGCCTTACTGCAAAAAGAAATCGCCCGTCAGCAGAAGCTTAAATCAAAAGGCTTGCTGGCAGCGAGTATCCTAGAAAAAGCAGAACGTGATCTAATAAACGTGGACTCTATCCTACAAAACCTGAACAACACTCTTTCTATTAATGAAGCAGAAAAGGAAACCTTAAAAGTCCAGCGTGAACAGGCAGAGCTGGATCTTGCAAGAACACGAATGATTGCTCCTTTTGATGTCAGAATCGTGAGCATTACTGCATACGAAGCCCACTTTGCCAGCAAGGGACAACGGTTGTTTAACGCGGATGCCACGGATACAACTGAAATTGAGGCCCGCTTTCCTATCGGGCAGCTGCGTCCGCTAATTGCCAGCAAGGAAACCCCGCAAACTGATAAACATCCTGGTGCATTGGGACTGGATGCCATCGTACGGCTTCGCACCAGCACCCACACTATAGAATGGAAGGCAAAGGTTGAGCGTGTTGCAGGACAGATTGATCGGCAGACTCAAACCATCGGTGTTATTGTCGTTGTCGACGATCCTTATGGAAAAGCCCGGCCGGGTCAACGCCCTCCATTAATCAGAAATACTTTTGTTGAGGTGGAATTGCGTGGCAATCCAAAAGGCAAGCAGATTATTGTCCCCATCTTTGCTATCCACGAAAACAAGGTCTATCTGCTGGATAAAGAAAAGCGGCTGGATATTCGCAAGGTTAAAGTCGCTTTTACACAAGATCGATACGCAGTGCTTGCAGAGGGTGTTATGCCTGAGGAAAAACTGGTCATTTCTGATCTTATACCCGCAATCCAAGGCATGCTGCTTGAACCGATAGCTGATAAAAAGGCTCGCAAAATGCTAATGATGGAAATTTCGGGTCGCGAAACCTTTGTTCAGAAAATTAAGGATCAAAAGGAAAGCAAAAAATGATCCGTTATTTTGCCAGCCACCCCACAGCGGCCAACCTGCTGATGATAGCTATGATGCTATTGGGTCTTGTTGCGCTGCCAAAGTTACAGCGGGATACCTTTCCATTGATTCCTGCTACGGAAGTCAGTCTCCGCATTCCCTATCCCGGATCTACACCTGCGGATGTTGAAAATGTCATTTGCCAGCGAATTGAGGAGGCAATGGACAGTGTTTCCGGCTTAAAGGAAATTCGATGCGATGCCCGTGAAAATCTTGCCTTGCTGATAGCAGAACGCTATGAAGAAACCGATATGGATACTTTCTTCAATGACATCAAGACACGCTACGATTCCATATCTACCTTTCCAGACATGGTTGAACGCGCCGCTATAGAAATCGTAGAAAGGACTGCGACAGTCGCCAGCATTATGATTACTGGCGATATTTCGCCTGCACAATTAAAAACTTACGCAGAAAAGCTTAAAACTCGTATCCAACGTGACAGCCGTATTGCTCAGATTGAAATTAAGGGCTTTTCTAATCAAGATATTAGCATTGAAATTTCTACATATAACTTGAACAGTTATGGTCTGGGGGTAGTGGATATTGCTACGGCGATTGAAAATCAGAGTATCGACGTGCCAGCAGGAGTGATGCAGACCTCAGGTTCTGATGTTCTTGTGCGTTTTGCCGGCGAACGAAAGTCACCTGTTGATTTTAACAGTCTGACGATACATTCGAGCACAATAGGCGGCGATATAAAACTGGGCGACATCGCGAAAATTCGTAAAACCTTCGATAAGCCGGAAGACAAAATATTCTTTAACGGCAAGCGGGCAGCCCTGCTGGAAATATCCAAAACTTATACCCAGGACTCGTTGCATGTCATGGATGCAATTGAAGAAAATCTGAAACGGGAACGTAAATTGGCACCCAAAGGCATCAAGCTGGAAATCAGCCAAGATGTCACCTCCAATATCAAAGATCGTCTACGCATTCTTGCAGAAAATGGTGTGCAGGGACTGTTGCTGGTTTTTCTCAGCATGTGGGGATTTTTCAGTTTTCGGTATAGTTTCTGGGTCACTATGGGGCTCCCCGTATCCTTCCTCGGTGCTATCTTCTGCATGCAACTGCTTGGATATACCATTAATATGATGACTATGGTTGCTCTATTAGTTGCGCTTGGTTTGTTAATGGATGATGCAATTGTAATCGCCGAAAATATCGCCATACGTATAAAACAGGAAAAAAATGCTTTGGAAGCTGCGGTTGAAGGCAGCCAACAGGTGTTGCCCGGTGTACTTTCATCCTTTCTTACCACTGCAATGATTGTTGGGCCTCTTGCCTTCCTGTCAGGACGCATGGGCGCAGTGCTTGAGTATATTCCTGCTGTGCTGCTGATTACACTGAGTATCAGTCTTATTGAGGCTTTCCTGATTCTGCCTGCTCACATGTATCACTCACTGAAGCATACAGATAACAGCCAGCCATCACGTTTACATCAACGAATTAATACTGGCTTTGACTACCTGCGAGACCAGCTGTTTGGCCGAGCAATTAATGTCGCCATTAAACAGCCTTATCTGACACTGGGACTAATCATTGCCTTGCTACTGATCTCCTTTGCAACCATCCCAGGAGGGTTGCTTAAATATCGTGCATTTCCACAATTGGAGAGCGATATTATTCAGGCAAGGATATTATTTCCACAAGGCACAACGCTCAAGCAAACAGAAACAATTGTAGAAAAAATCGTAATAGCATTGAAACAAACGGATAAGGAATTTTCAGATCAACAGCTCAGTGATCATAGACTGGTCAAAAATATTACTGTTCTCTACAACAGCAATATTAGTGCTTATGAAAGCGGGCCACATGTTGCCACAGTCAGTGCAGATTTGATCTCTGCAGAGGACCGGCATGGCAGCATCCCAGAGATATTATCACGCTGGCGTGAACTCACTGGAAATCATCCCGATGTTCTCGCCCTGAAATTCACTGACAAGGAACGTGGAGTAGCCGGTAAAGCAATTGATATTCGTCTGCATGGCAATCAGGCAGAAATGTTGAAAAAAGCCTCGCTCGAACTGCAGCACTGGCTACGCGGTTTTGAAGGCGTGCTGGATCTTTCTGATGATTTTCGCCCTGGAAAACCAGAGTACCAGATTCAATTGCGCGAAGGTGCTAACACATTGGATGTCAATGCCCAGAGCATCGCCAGTGAAGTACGGGCAGCTCTGCATGGGGTTACCCAGCTGGATGTGATCAAGGGGCAAAATATCTACGATGTAACTGTACGGCTCTCGCCAGAAGATCGCAATAGCCTGGAAGATCTCAAGGCACTCACCATTCGGCTCCCTGATGGCAGAGGCATTGTTCTTTCCAATGTAGCAGACATTCTGCAAGTTCGTGGCTATGCCCGATTCCATCGGGTTAATGGACAGCGCACAGTAACCGTTCAAGGCACACTGGATACTGAAATTGTCAATGCCAAAGAGATCATGTCAATCACCAAAAAACAATTTCTTCCCAAACTGAAACAGAAATATCCGCAGCTGCGTTTCTCATTTGTAGGCCAAGGCAAGCAGAATGCGCTTACCGCCGCTTCACTGCAGCGCAATGTGATGATTGGCCTGTTCGGTGTATTCCTGATCCTGTCATTTCAATTCCGCAGCTATCTACAGCCAATCGCGGTCATGCTGGCAATCCCGTTGGGACTTATTGGCGTGGTCTGGGGACATTTACTTTTAGACATCGAACTTTCCATGCCTAGCCTGGTCGGGTTGGCTACTCTGATGGGAATTATCGTTAACGATAGCATTCTGCTGGTCACCTTTATAAAAAATAACTGGCAGACAGATATGACAATTTCAGAAGCCGTTAAACAGGCCGCACACGACCGTTTTCGAGCGATTTTTCTTACGTCCCTAACCACCATCGCTGGCTTATTGCCCCTATTGCTAGAAACCAGCACACAGGCGCAATTGCTTATACCCATCGTAGCCAGTCTCACCTTTGGTCTGTTCACTGCAACCGTGTTTTCTTTATTCCTGATACCCTGCTGTTTTGTGATTTTTGAGGATCTGGGGTGGATTGAACCAGTCAGTACAATAGAAAACAACATACTCGATCTTAACATTACAAAATAAAGGAAAAATCCATGCAAACAAAAGATTATAAATCCTATTTTGACAAAATGGATGCTGAACTGCTGAAAATCAGCCCACGTAAGGACATCATGCTATTACGTGTCATTGCCTCTATTATTCCGGTCGTCTGTTTTGGCCTGGACATGCTTTACGATATACCTGCTCTCTACTGGTTAGGCATCCCTTTTTATCTGTTTTGTCTGGGGATATATCTGGAAAGCTTTTTAAAAGCCGTACTGCTAATGCGCAAAGTCTCTGCTGAACTATTAATTGTGTTGGTCATGATCGTGACACTGATTGACGGCGAACCTTTAAGCGGGGCGATGGTAGCCTGGTTTATCGGACTGGGCCTGTATATTTCATTCAGCATTATCAGAAAAAACCGGGAAAAAATTGAAAGTCTGATACAGGAAGGTAAAAAAACAGCCAATGTCATAGTCGGTGATGAAATCAAAGAAATACCGATTTGCGAAGTACAAAAAAATGATCTTATCATCGTACCTAAAGGAGCGATGATCGCAGTCGATGGAAAAATAACTGAAGGCGCATCATCGATTGATGAATCATTTGTTACCGGCGAACCTTTTCCAGTTTATAAAGAAACAGGGAGTTTTGTTACATCTGGAACCTTAAACCTAACAGCTCCTTTGCAAGTCAGCGCGGAAAAAAACGGCGATGATTCTTTTATGGCAGTTATCGCTCAGGAAATTGAAGCTAGCTTATCAAAAAAATCAGACCTGCAAAGACGTGCTGATACCACCGTTCAAATTCTGCTATTGTCCGTCACAGCCTATGCCTTCCTATTATTATTTGTAACAGGCAGCTTGCATTTGATGGCTACAGCATTAGCCGTGATGTGTCCTTGTGCTTGGGCGTTAGCCACACCCACTGCGTTTGCTGCCAATATTGGTCGGCTGGCGGGTGACAATATCTTAGCCAGAGGCGGAGAACCGCTAGAAAATATGCAGGATATTAAAACTCTAATTCTGGATAAAACTGGAACGGTTACGTTGGCAGAACCTGAAGTCAGTCAAGTGATTGAGGTTAATATGCCTCAGCAAGAACTGCTTGAACTGGCTGCATCTGTAGAATCCCGTTTTGATCATCCGATTTCACGTTCAATTATTAATTTTGCCAAGACACAGGGTGTGACTCATTTTCGTCCTGTTGAACAGGCAGAAGATCTTCCAGGTCGTGGTATCAAAGCAGTCATCGAAAATAAGCATATTCTGATTGGCAGTGCCGAAACGCTACTTACTCAGGATATTGAATTGCCTGATGTTGATTATACTGGCCGGGCAATCTGGATTGCAGTAGACGGTGATGTTAAAGGGATCATTGTTATCCGCGATATCATGCTGGCTGAAATGAAAAATTTAACCGATACCATTCATTCCTTTGGCATAGAAAAAGTAATACTCGCCACCGGCGATAATGAAGAAAAGGAAGCTAAGCGTGTCGCTGAATATATCAATGCTGACGAATATTATTTTAATAGCACACCTGAAGATAAAACAGCGCTGGTTAAAAAATATCAGGCATCTGGAAAAGTCGCTATGGTTGGTGATGGAGTCAACGATGCACCTGCCTTGGCAGCGGCTAATGTAGGTATTGCTATTGGCGGGCATAAGAATGTTAATCTTGCGATTACTTCATCTGACATTGTGATACTCGGTCATGATGCAGAAGATTTAATCAAAATACTGCAACTCAGCCAAAAAATGGGCGGAATTATCCAGCAAAATTATGCCTGGGCCATGGGATTTAATAGTGTTGGCCTGGCACTGGCAACATTTGGTTTTCTTAATCCAATTTTTGCTGCATTTTTACACCACATAAGTTCAGTTTTCGTGGTCACTAATGCTGGCCGTTTGTACTTTACTCATATAGAGAATTCATTTGCTCAGCCCTTATTTAGGAAAATGGATGCCTGGTCAACACGCAAACTAAATCAGCTGGATGCTCCAGAAAAAGAGTATGATAAAAAAACGGGGAAGTGCTGAGTAATTTATAGGATGTGCCGACGATTAGGAGGCGCATCGTTCCTCAGCACATATATGGACTCCTCATTTATTGCAAGCAAATTTTCAATTTTTAATAACTTTAACAGAGATCAAGATTGCAGCCATATATTCGGTCTCTAACAGAGGTTTTATGACCTCATGTCCTAATTTAGTCAATTCTCTTGCCCAATAATGAGCGCCTCCACAGGCTTCTATCCTTATTAAGCTTTCTTGGTAATTTGCAAAAAAAGGCAAAACATCAGCTCGTTTCAGTTTTTTCTTAACAAGCTTGTTTTTCTCATTCATCGTATACATATGAAAAATGTTTATTGCTATATCTAAACCCATTACGCTACTATTCATTTCGGACTCCTCTTTACTCTGTAAATTATCTTTGGTGCATTATGACACCGTTAGAGTGGGAGGAGTCCATACCATCATCTTATAAGTTATAAGTGCTTTTAATTACATTCTGAGAAACTTCAGGACTTTCTGCTAAATGATTATTCAAAACTTAACTAACGGCCAATGAAATTACAAAATAAACTTTTTATAGCACTACTTATTACTAGCTGTTCTATATCTATTCATGCAGCGGAAAAGGCAAATGAGGCTCGCTTTGATGAAATTGCTGAAAAAGGCGCTCAAATCATGCCCTTTAATCTGGATCAGACTGTCCATGTGTTTTCAAAAAAAGAAGATGGCGGTCTGCAGCAAGTGGTGGTAATAAATCAGACCAATACCGGGCAAATAAAATTGATTCGAGAACACCTTAATGAAATAGCCAATAAGTTCAAACAAGGTGACTTTTCAGATCCAAGCAAACTACATGGTGAAAATATGCCTGGCTTAGCCATGTTAAAAAAAGCCAGACCGGGTGAACTAAAAATTATCTATACCGAACTTCCTGATGGCGCTCAGATAGTTTATTCTTCAGACGACCCCACTTTAATTGTTGCTATACATCAATGGTTTGATGCCCAATTGAGTGATCATGCACGTCATGCAATGCCTAATTATCCCCACCATTTAATGCATCCCAAGTAAGTTTTAGAAATTATTAATATTGCTTCCCTTAGGCGATTGTCAGAAAGGGTTTGGCTTTATAATCTATCTATATATGAGTTTGAGCCCAACGTACAATATCAGCGGCACTCGTAGCCCCTGCCTGTCGAACTAATTCTCGACCATTCTGAAACAATATAAGGGTTGGGATACTACGGACTCCGTACTTGGCCCCAATAGCCTGTTCAGTCTCGGTATTGACCTTTGCTAGACGAACTCTTGGTTCCAGTTGAGCCGCTGCCTGCTTGAAGACAGGGGCCATCATCTTACAAGGACCACACCAAGCTGCCCAGAAGTCCACCAATACAGGAATGTCATTACGACTGATATGTTGTTGAAAATTGCTTGAGTTTAATTCAACAGGATGGGCAGAAAAAAGAGCTTGGTGGCACTTTCCACACTTTGGCCTCTCGTCCAGTCGTGTCGATGCTATTCGGTTAACTGCTGAACAATGAGGGCAGACGATATGAAATGATTCACTCATAAATAAAACCCTCTAATAGAAAATGGCACTCTTATTAAAAAAACATCAATTTGTTTGTTTTTTTTAGTTCTTTTTCGGTTCTCAGCAGCAATTACATAGTTAAATTTTGTAATGACTGCATTGCATCAAAATTATTTAATCAGAAAATCTCGCATCATACCCATGTCCTCATGTTCAAGATTATGACAGTGGTACATAAACATGCCTTTAAAATCATTAAACGGTTTAAGAATAGTGACTTTTTCTCCTGGCATGACTAGGACGGTATCCTTCCATCCGTTATCAACAAAACCGGCAGATACTGTTTTGTAAGTTGATGTTCCCCGTGAATTAACCTGACGTTTTACTATTTGAAATTGCTCTCCGTGCAAATGCATCGGATGCGGCATAGCCATCATGCCATGCATGCCTCGATGAAAACCGTTATCAAACTCCATTAACTGTAGTGTATTCACAGGAATAATCTCATCAGCTTTGACATCATTCATTTTATAGGAACGACCATTTAATAAAGCCGACATATGACGCATTGATAAAGTAATTCTTCGGGGAGATCCAGCATTTACTGCGTTGTTGATTTGCAACTGATTTATCGGTGTTAAACGATGTGGCAAACTGTCATTATCACCCGTTTTCCGGTCTACCCGTATTTTTAAAACTGGATAATCACTACCAAGAGGTACTGCACTACCAGACATCATGCCTCCCATCATTCCACCACGGCCTCCCATTCTACCGCCGCCCATCATTCCTCCTCGACGACCCCCCATCATACCTCCACCCATCATGCCATGACTTGATGATGCAAACGAAACGCTACGCATGGTTAATTCTGAGCCAATATCACGCCCACTAAAATCAACCCAGATTTCACGTCGTTCCGCAGGGGCAAGCATCACATAAGGATACTTTTCCGGACGCTCCAGTAATCCACCGTCTACTCCAATAACTGTAATCGGTGTCCCATCATCCCAGGCCAGTTTATAAATACGCGAATTGGAACCATTCAGTAATCTAAGTCGATAAGCCCGGGTAGCAACGGGTAATACAAAGTCAGGTTGACCATTTATCAGTATATGATTCCCTAGAAAACCCTGCATCCTTTGCATCATATGATTGGAATAGGCTAACTGATTGCGCTTATCAAAACTACGATCCTGAATCACAATAGGAATATCATACTCACCGCCGGGTAAACCTAATGCCTGTTCTTCATCATCACTGACTATAAACAGACCTGCTAACCCGGAATAAACCTGTTTAGCAGTCAAACCATGGGTGTGAGCATGGTACCAATAAGTACCGGCACGATTAAGAACTTCAAATTCATAGACATAAGTTTCACCACTGCCAATGGCATACATCGGATTGCCATCCATATCGGCTGGCACATGTAAACCATGCCAATGTAGAATAGATTGAGCCGGTAATTTATTGCGCAGATAGATTCTTACCTTTTGTCCTTTATGTAAATGCAGCGTAGGCCCCAGATAAGTTCCAGGTAGATTTTGGACTGTTGCTTGCGAACCTTTTAACACTTTCCCGGTAATTTTCCATATCCGGGTTTTTGCACCCGGCATAATCGAAATCTGAGCTGTTTGCTGCGTTAATTCGATTTCTACATCTGGGTGGAAATTAGCTGAAGCATGGCGGTTACCTTTGCTTGAATCCATCGCAAATAACAAATTGGGACAAATACCCGCTGTTGCTGCCGTTATTCCAGCATATTTCAATAGGGTTCGACGTTGTTTATTGATTATATTATTCATCTACTTATTCTCCTTAAAGGGGGAAAAACCTATAGAATCTGGTGTATTATTTTTGCCGACTGCCAAATTATCTAGGAATTTAAACAGAATACCTTACTTCACTTTATTTTTTTAAAATGCTATAAATTTTTTCTGCTGAGCCGCAACTGTGCCCCCCATGACTTCTGCAACCGTTCCTCCAAACATAGTCCCTAGTAATCTAGCATTCATCGTACCTACATAGACATGACCATCAGATTTCTGGTAAACCGAAATTGTGCATGGCATCATCACTGAAATGACCTTGTTGTCGTCTTCTTTTAAAATATTGTAGGCATGGTTCGCCTGGCAAAGATTGATTAATATTACAGGAGACAAATCACCACCACCATGTTTCTTAACCGATTGGTGTAGTGACTGAATAGACGAGATAACCCAGCCCTCAGCTTTTGCATTGGCGGTGATTTTTTCTACCGTTTCGTCAACACTATAAGGACTTTGTCGCTCCGTCAACATCATTCCCGGCATTATTAGCCACACAGTTATGCCCGTTATGACAACACCAAGGATAAATCCAATAATGATAGTTGCGACTTTCATTGTTTTCCCCCGTGAATACGCGATTTGAGTAATTTTTAAAACGACAACAATACCTAGAGTAGCCTAATATAAATACAAAAACCTGTTTTAATATGAAGGTGGAAGTAGCGGTTCAATGCCTTCAAATTCTGCATTGGGATGATGTTTGGTGATAACTTTCCTAACTTCATCGATCCGTTCCTTGGCAATGTCCACCATGACTAACATTCCACCTTTTTCAATGGCTTCTTCGTATTTTTTAACTTTTGAGTTTCCTACCTGCAGGCCGGCTAAACCACTCATCATGGCTCCAATCGTCGCTCCATAGAATAAAACCCCCAATACCGGGGCTCCTGCAATAGCAAATCCGGCAAAACGTAAACTGACGAGACCTGCCAGCAACCCGGTTGTCGCACCTAGTGCCGCACCTCGTTCCACAGCAGCTACAAAGTCAGTCTTTTGAAATTCAGTTGCTTCCGGCAAATCTTCCAGAGGTGTATCTCTTTTTGCCAATACATGCATATGCCAATCTTCTATGCCTTGTACACGTAATTCATCAACGATTTTATGCGTGACTTCGATATTTGGTGCTAAAAAATAAATTCTTCTCATAACATACTCCAATAATATTAAACTCGCCAATAATAAACGTATTAATCTCGCTCTTTTGTTAAGTAACTAAAGTTTCGGAGTTCAATAAACAAAATAACCCATTGATTAAAAAGGATAAGTGCGTCCTAAGAGAGTGTAATATAGGTTGACTTGAAATCACCTTAAAAATCAAATAGGACACACATGAATAATGCCTTAAAACTGCCTGCATTACCAGCTTTAACATCTGATCTTTTACTGGAAAGTGGCATCCTGGTTGATAACGTCTTTGCTAAGCTCTGGCAACAGACGGGCATGAAAACAATTTTACACCGGGCAGGGTTTAATAAGCGGTCAGGGTCTTCAATAGGCGAAGTCATCTATACACTCTCCCTTTGGCTATGGCTAAAGAAAGAGTCGATAGGCATGTTTGCCCGTTATAGCCTGCAAGGCATGGGCAAAGATGTACTTTATGACACGATGAACAGAAAAGACCTGAATTGGCGAAAGTACCATGAACTTATTGCCTGCAAGGCGACAAAGTCATTTCGAAAAGACATTAAAAAAGCTTTTGTGGTTGATGATTCAATTGTGCAGCGGTTTGGTAAAAAGATGCCAGGCATTTCCAGTCACTTTGATCATACCACTGGACGGCATATGATGGGACAGCAAGTGCTGACACTCGGTTTAAGCAGTGAGGACGGATTTGTTCCTTTGGACAATGAACTGTTCACCAGCCAGACGAAAGTTCAGTCATTGTCCGAACCGTTCAAAGATGGAAGAAGTACCGTTGCCAAGCGTCACCGCACAGCCGTTCAGCAAACAAAACCTGAGATGGTTGCCAGCATGATTCGAAGAGCTTTGCGAGCAGGCATCGAAGCAAGCTATTTTCTGGCCGATGCCTGGTTCGGCAGCAAAGCCATTATCAGGCTCTGTCAGGAAACGGCATTGACCGCCATTGTGCGAATGAAGAAAAGTAAGATGAAATACCGAGTCACTGAATATACAGAGGGTAAGGTGATTAAATGTGAAATGGATGTAAAAGTCCTTTACCAACACAGTGTGCGTAAACAGTAGAAAAATATACCTGGTCAAAAATATCAGGCAAAGGTGGTTGATGTAGAACTCAATCTGGCACAGATAGCAAAAGAAGAGGCACAGTGGATCAATATTCGTCTGCTATTTGTCAGAGGATCTGATCAGGAAACAAAAACTCAGGTAGGCAAGCACGACTGGGCTGTTTTTCTCTGCACAGACAGAGGTCTTTCAGCGACAGATATTCTGGAGCTATATGCCATGCGCTGGGCGATTGAAGTCTATTTTAAAGAAGCCAAACAACATCTTGGCTTATTGAAAGAGCAGAGCAATCATTATGCCGCTTATATTGCATCCATTCATTTGACCGCCATCCGATTTTGCCTGCTGGTCATGGTCAAACAAGCGCAGAACTGTGAGACTATTGCTCAAATACGTCAGAACCTTTGCAGCAATACGGCCAACATAAGTTTTGCAGCTAAGCTGTGGCAGGTATTTCGAGCAATTATTACAGGTGCTTTGAAAGAATTGAAAGCAATAATGGGAGATGCAGTGGCATTGGTGCTGGAAACCATTGAAAACCACATACAATGTTTTTTTATGCAAGCCCTGCAACTTGACCCGAAGACTCTTCGGCTTGAGACCTTATAAATCAATGGAGTACGCCTTTGTTAGAGGGTAAAATGAACTCCGAAACTTTAGTTAAGTAAATACTAACATACTGCCTTTTTTGAAGGTTTTTTTTATTATGATTTTTGTGCATTTATTACAATCTTTGTTTCATAATTGTTTGATTTCCTAATTTGTAAAAATATTTTACTTTTATAGAAATTAGATTCCTCTTTAAAGAATTTGCTTGTCCTGGATATTCATATTACTCTCAAATGTGTATATATGAGATGAGCCTGTGGCTATCTCGAACTCTATGATATCTTCATCTGGCATGTCCTCAATAAACATAATAATGGATCTTAATGAATTTCCGTGTGCTACAACAAGCACATCTTTTCCGGCATTAAGTTCTTTTAGGATTTTTGTTTTAAAATAAGGTATTGTCCTTTTTGCAGTCATTTCCAAGCTTTCCCCGTTTGGTGGAGGCACATCAAAGCTTCTTCTCCATAAATGGACTTTCACCTGGCCGAATTTTTTTATAGTATCTTCCTTGTTGAGACCCTGAAGATCACCGTAATATCTTTCATTCAGTTTTTCTGATGTGTAAACCTTGAGGATATCCTTGTCATCTTTCGTTTCTTTGAATTTCTTATACCAATCAGATTTGTCTTCGTGTACCCAAAGAAAATATTTTGAGTTGTTGTTAACATTCAGGATCTCATACAATGTGTCCTGGGCTCTTATCAGGGCTGATGTGAAGGCCACGTCGAATTTAAAATCTTTTAGGAGTTTTCCTGCATTCAGCGCTTCTTTTATCCCTTTTTTACTAAGGGGCACATCTATCCATCCAGTAAATCTGTTCTGGAGATTCCATACTGATTGTCCATGTCTGACGAGAACAAGTTTTGCCATGATATGATTATCCGAGACTTCTTTGATCTATCAACTGCCCTTTTGAGATACAGATTAATTCATTAACTAAAAACGGCTGCCAGGCTTCTTCTGTTATCGGAATGCTGGCGCATAAAATAACTTGTTGATCGATAGCTATACCCGGTTGTAGTTGAATCCCCGGTGCAACAATATCCGTTTTGGCTTCTTTGCATTGCCTAGTCAATCGCCATAACCCAGGCTCTCTTTCGCCATCAGGATACCTGCGGCGACTAGCAAAAGCGTAAAGCCGACTACCAACTGCGTAAAGAAAATTACATGGACCTAATTCTGCAAGTTCACAGCCAAATGCATGAATAACATCCATGATATTTAAGTTGTTGTTTTTTGCGGCAATCAAACGTTCAAGTAAAACACAGAACGCCCATTCTGCATCGGTATCACCTATAGACTGAAAATGTTTTGTTTTTTCAAACAAATCAAAGATGGCAGGTGTATCACCATTAAACAAAAACAAGTGATTCTGCCCCTGCCATTCACGGCTAAAAGGATGGGTATTTGCTAATCGGACATCCCCCACAGTACAGTGCCTGACATGAGAAAGAATAATATCTCCATTAACGCCTTCCTGTGCCAGAAACTGGGCTAAAAATGATTTTTGTGCGCTAACTGGCTCGCGATATATATAGGCATCACTTCCTTCCATATTAGCTAGTCCCCAGCCATCCTGATTCCGATCAGAAGCCTGTTTTACAAATTGTGCCAGAGATAACTTAACGTGACAGGGATATTTAGCACTTAAAGCAAATAATTCACACATAAATTAGTTGTTAGTTGGTTCTTTTGAAAAATGAGTGGGTAAATAATTTTATTCTTGTATTTTTATGTAAAGTTTAAGGTGATTTACTTGCTCAGATTCCGAGCTGAGTTTTTTGTTTCATATCGCTATAACCATAAGTAAAATATTGGATAACCTGAATTATTTTACCCACTCAAAATTTAGAAGAGCCAATTAGTTTTTAACCTCAAGTTAATGCAATATTCCCAATACAATCAAATCAGTTGCCTGTTCAAGGCTAAGACCATGTACGATTAATGTTTCCAGTTGCTTGTTGTCGATGGTACCTATGGCCGCTTCATGAGTAACTTTTGCCAGTGGATGACTGACCTTGACGACAGGTATTGATTGTCCTACTGCTTTATCTTTAATGATTTCCAAACAATCCATATGCCCCCGCGCACCTTCTGCACAGCCTTCGGTAATACCGGTTATTATTGCTGTTGCTTCACCTTCCAAAGCAACACGGCTTTTAATCACGCTATGAGAAAACCGGCCATTGAGGTTAACCTTCTCAGTCATGTTGATTGAATCGTTAGCATGTCCGAAAATACGAGATATCAGCTCAACAACGGCATGCTCTTCTGCCTCAACTGAATAATCCAGATTGAGCTTACCTACACGGCCTGTTGTTAAGGAGAAATCAGAGAAATAGTATCCATACTTTCCAACCTTTATCCTGGCTGATGACAAAACTTTAATCCCGCCGGACTGGCTATGAAAATGACTATCTGTAAAAGACAATGATGCACCTTCGCTAATCTCGATGGTTTTATCCATGATGTGCTTGGCAGTATCGACAGTTGTAAACAGGCCATGCGAGATAAAGCTAACTTTGGCATAGGGTTCCAGAAAAATATGAACTCTAAAGTTTTGCCTACCGGCTTGTTGAAACATACTAAAACAGAGATGAACAGGATTGGACACTTGCGTATGACTGGTCACGGTAATTCTGGCTATGGTTAAATCATTATGCTGTTCAATTTCAATGCTGACACCTGGAATTGATTGCTTACTCAACAGCACCTGGCCATCAACAGCAATATGAGCCGTATTTTGATCTTCCAACAGTTTGCTATTTTCCCCAACTGAGTTTAGCAGCAAACGAAATTTATCAAATACTGACATGATTGCATTCCCGACCATCACAGATAACACAACTTCTGGATTTGTAGCTTTGAATAACTTTTTCAGGAGTACTGGTTAAAATTATTTTACCGCCACAAAGTAGTGAAGCTCTGTCTGCGATTGAGGCTATCTCTTCTCGATGACTGATTAATAAGACCGTAGATCCTTGCCGTTGAATTTGTTTTATGACCGAAATAATATTATTGATCGACAACAGGTCAATCCCAGAAACCGGTTCATCCAGTATACACAGACGAGGCCGTATAGCTAACATCGAAGCCAGTTCAATACGTTTTCTTTCACCGCCGCTCATTGTTTTATCCAGCATCCTGTCCAAATACTCATCAGCATTCAGTCCAACGCTTAATAGGCATTCCGACAAATTTTCTTGATTGTTCAGGTTTAAATAATCGCGTACTGATATACCCTCAAAATAGGCTGGTTCCTGCCATACCATGGAGATACCAAGACTCGCACGTTTTTCTATAGAATACTTGTCAATTTGTTGCTGTGCGAAAATGATTTTACCGGAATTGGTATGATAACCCTCACAGCCCATAACTAGTCGCGCCAAGGTGCTTTTACCGGTGCCATTGGTACCGATGAGAGCATGAATTTCACCTTCCTGGATAATAAGATCAAGATTATCCAGGATCGGTTCCTTGTCAGCGATGAAAGTTACGTGGCGTATCTCTAATAACGGCATCATAGAATCTTTTGCCTTGAATGGGTAAGGGGAAAAATAAAATAGTTACACTTTAATTTCACTGGGTCGCCACCAGGTAGTCAAAACAATTTTATTTTCCTGATTGGCACGTACAAAACACAGGCCACGCTGGCCTTAATGCAGTTTACAAAATTGGAGGCAAAGATCACACTGAACTCAACCATTTTCAAACAAGTGCCAGTATTTTTTACGCCGCTGTATCAGGAAAATATTAATTGAATTAATCATAGTTACACCTCTCTAATTTCATTCAAACAAATCTTGCAATCCTAAATTACCTGCAGGATACTTAGGTTAATAGTACTCCTTTAGGAGATGATAATGACAATTATTCGACCACCAGCTGTTGCCGGGACGTTTTATCCGGCGAATCCTGATGTCCTCAGAGACGTGATTGAACAAGATCTGGCGCAAGCGACACCAGCTTCTGATATTTCTGTTCCAAAGGTACTTATAGTGCCTCATGCTGGTTATATCTATTCCGGTCCAATTGCTGCCAGCGCTTTTGTGTTGCTTGAACCCTATCGACAAAGCATAAAACGCGTGGTGATCATTGGCCCTTCACATCGTGTTGGCTTCACTGGGGTGGCTATCAGTAATGCTGATTTTTTTGATACACCTTTGGGGGCTATTGCTGTAGACAAAGTGGCTCAAGCCAGATTATCAGAAATAGCTGGTGTTCATATCATTGATGAAGCTCATGCTGCTGAACACAGTCTGGAGGTTCAATTGCCTTTTTTGCAATTCATGCTGGATAAATTTACAATCGTGCCGATTGTGGCTGGAGATGCCGACCCACAACTAATAGCCAAAATCATCGAAACCCTTTGGGGAGGTTCTGAAACATTAATTGTTATCAGTTCCGATCTTAGTCACTTTCATCAATATCAAACAGCTCGGCAACTTGATCAGGCTACTTCACAGGCTATTCTAGACCTGGATGTAAACGCGGTAGATTCGCAGCATGCCTGTGGTTGTGTGGGGATAAAAGGACTGCTTGCTTTCGCACAACATCATCCTTTGGAAGCTACTGTACTTGATATGAGAAATTCAGGTGATACTGCTGGCAGTAAGGACAGCGTGGTCGGTTATGGTGCCTATCTATTTACAGAGCGGGCATAATGTTATCCGATAGCAACAGAAAAATACTAAAAAACCTGGCCAAAGCCTCTATAGAACATGGTCTGAAATATGCTCGACCAGTGCAGATAGATCTGGCTACAATGGCCGATGAACTCACTGTGCAACGAGCGACCTTCGTTACTCTGGAAAAACAGGGACAATTACGCGGTTGTATCGGTATGTTGGAAGCACGTCGACCTCTGGCTGAAGATATTGCTGAAAACAGCTATGCAGCCGCGTTTTCTGATTCACGATTTCCGCCGTTAAGCGAATCTGAACTGGACGATCTGAGCATTCATCTTTCTATTTTAAGTCCAGCTGAAATAATACCTTGCCAATCAGAAGAAGAGTTAATGCAACAGCTTCGACCTGATATTGATGGTCTTATCCTAGATGATGGCTTACATCGAGCCACATTTTTACCTTCGGTATGGGAATCTCTACCCAAACCAATAGACTTTATTCATCACCTGAAAATGAAGGCTGGCTTGCCAGAAAATTACTGGTCACAAGAACTTCAAGCCTATCGCTATACCACGGAGAGTTTTTAAGCATCTTAAATATTTCTAACAAAATTTCACAAGCGTAATCCACCTAGCAGATCAGATACCACAAAACCTGAAGTTACTGCACCTTCGTGCAATCCGTCAAAAAGATAGGCTCCGACATGGTAGGTATTATTCTCGCCATTTGTTTCTAAGACCTCCTGACGATAATTGATGGCATCCAGATTGTAGCTTGGTGAGGTATGATGCTGCAGATCAATAACTTTTTCCGGGTCTATCTGCTGTTCCATATTATAGGCGAGGCTAAAATGGGTACCCACCTGGGGATCTATACCACATAGCCGATCCAGATAGGCATTGTAGCCACAGCTTCCATTCTCTTTATTTTGGAAAAGATCAAATTCACAAAAATAAGTCACGCCAAAATGTTTGTATATTGAGCTATCCGTATGAATGACCGTATTGATAACATTCGCTTTCCAGGCTTGAAATCGTTTAATTTCGTTGTCCGAGGGATCTTTCAATAGGGTTAGCACCTGATCTGGAGTAGTGGCGAAAACAATTTTATCAAAATGCTGATGATCGCCGTTGGCTAACTTTATTTGAACCCCAGCTAAATCTCTGGTGACCCCTGTAATCTGAGCATCACAATGAATTGAGCCAGCAAATTGTGATAATATTTTTTCTATATAAGTATAGACTCCTCCAGCAATGCGATCCCACTTGGTAAACATTCCAGAGTGACCGAGTAATGGCATTGCTATTTCCGCTGGAAAATCATCAATCGTGTTATATGGCATAGAATAAGCGTACATAAGCAGCATCTTTAGCCATCTCGAACTGATGCTATTTCCTAGATAGTCTGAGACTGGACGATGACAAAATGAATCCTGACTGGCGAAAGTTATCCTGGCAAGAAAACAAAAGTATGAGAGCATGATAGGAGTTAATTTAAGGCTGGCGATAATTTGTTCCCGTTTTGTTTTACAACCGTAACGGATTGCCCCGACAGATTTGTAATAGTGACCATCGGCCAGAAAAAGTTCACTGGAAATCGGTGTCTGCTCAAGCGGTACCTGAAGGTCATGCATTAATTTATGGAAATTCGGGAAGTAATCTCGTTGAAACTCGACTACCCCATTATCAAGAATAATTCTTGGATCCAGTGAGTCACAAGAAATATTCTTATTCAGAGTCCGGATGTTTCCACCCAGAACCGGTTCTTTTTCAAACAAGCTGACATCATGTACTTTGTCCAATAGATGAGCTACCGTCATGCCAGCTGCACCACCACCTACTATAGCAATTCTCATGACTGGCTTTTATCTAATACCGGATCGCCAGTTAATTTCTGATACAATTTGCAACCCGTTCCAATCGTTCCAGTAAAACTTGGAGATCCCGATGAAGCGTTGCAAAAGTAAAAATTCTTCAGTGAAGTTCTATAATCTAGCCGCCCAGCATCAAAATTTTCCGGAGTTATGTTTGAACCATAGGAGTTCCCCTCTGGGCTACCACAGAAACTTTCATTGGTTGTCGGACTGCCCAGCATTTTAAATACCAAATGATCCCGAAGGTTAGGAATGTATCGTTGCTCCATGATGTCGAGAATGGAGTCAAAAATTTCTTTTTTCTTTTTTCGATACACACTGGCATTGCGAATCTTCAAGTCGTGAAAATAGTGATAGTTTGCAACCGTTACAAACTGAATAATCTGCTCTCCGTCCGGACAATCACTAGTGTCATCAGTGAGAAACCCTGGTGTAGTCACGCCAAAACTGGGCGCGCTATAATCAGCCCGATCATACATATCATCGTAAGCTTTATTCAGATCTGCTTGTTCGCTGTGGAATACGTTCCAGCGGCCGAATCCGAAATCGCTTAAATCAATGCCCTTAATTACACAATATGCCACAAAGTTTGAAGGCGAATATTCATAATCAAGTTTGGCTCGTACCGAATTGGAAAATTTATCTATCCCTATCATTGATGCCGAGCGTTTTGGGTCAAAATTACAAATAATATCGTGACCCTGATATTCTCGAAACACGGTACGATCATTCGTATCCATGGTTTTTACAGCAACCACCCTGTTTTCGTCGAGTATAAAGTTCGTTACCTTTTGGTTGTAAATGATTTCCCCATCATTTTCCTTGATTACTTTAACCAATGAATTAATTACCTGCTCGAAATGATGAGTTGGGTAATAAGCCCCCCGGCAATATCCTGTAAACAGAGTCACCCAGGCAAAGAAAGAAAGTTTTTTTGGTGGTAATAAAAAGTCCGGCCATTGCAGTGCCAAAAGAGTCTGCGCCTCAAGCGGTAGTTTGAAAGCGTCAAATACATCCTGTAGCGTTGACTTGTGATATTTAATGACATGTCGATTGCTTAACGCATGGCACAGCACAAAAGAAATACTTAATGGTTCCGGCAGTTTTTTTAATTCAGCGGCAGTTTGCCACACTTCGACAATGAATCTACGTAGTGCTTCGGCATGACCAGGAAATAGATTAGATAAGCGTAGGCATAACTCCTCTTTATCATAGGGAATGTCTAATGCATATCCTGGTATACGCATATGATCGTATCCGTTTGCGTCATATTCCTCAAATGTTACTGTATCCTCCAAACCCAGTTTCTTGAGAAACATATTAACGGTTTCCCCTTTTCCGCAATTCCAGACGTAATGCAATTGAGCATTAAAGCGATATTTTTCACCTTCAACGAATGTATGTCCGTATCCTCCCGGAAACTCGTGGGCTTCGAGAACTTTTATTTTCTTTCCAGCCTTTGCCATCAGCGCGGCAAAGGATAAACCAGCAAGACCACTACCTAGTATCAGATAGTCAGAGGTTAAATTTGACTGTGTAATTGACATCTTGCACCTTCTAAAAATATATAGCTATTTCAGTTAGTTGCTAATCAGCTTAACATACCTAAGAAGCTGATTGGTAAAAAGCAGGAGTAGCAGCTTGTTACTTTACCTAGCCAGTATCTTCCGAAAATCCTGGCAGGAAACATCAAATTTTAGTGACAATAAAAACTGAAGCTATTAATCGTCCCAAAAGTTCTGGCAGGGTATTTCGACACTCTTTTTTTAACACATATTGTAGCCCGTATG
>JAGLUC010000465.1 GCA_023134955.1 Methylococcales bacterium
GTTTTTTGTTAAAGTATTCATTATTGTTTTAGGAAAATAGTCGAATTTACTTAATAATACAGATAACAGGTAAAAAATACTTATTTTTTAAAAAATTGTTCTTTTGACTTGTTTAGTCGATATTAAAACTTTAAAGGGCTATATTGCCCTATACTAAATGTTATGTTTTAAGGAATATATAGAGGATTTAGGGCTCGACGACAAATCGGCGGAGCAGGATCACAGGGTAATAGCCAATCAACCAAGCTAAGCGCGAAGAAGAGAGGTGAAACTATGAGAAGTAAAATTCAAAAAACGGTGAAAAATAGAGCAATGCAATTACGAGGTTTCTGTACGTTGGAGACCGCCCTGATAACAATAGGATGGATAGTATTTTCTATCGGCATTTATGCAAGTATTGACCCACAATGGAAGTTAATTTTATTGGCTATTTCCAGGGTCCTGCCCTAAGTCCTTTAAAATTAAAATTTGACGAGGAAAGTATTTTTACTTAAACTAACTCCCAATTAGGGAGAATGTTGAGTTATGCGTGTAATTGCTAAAAGTACATTAAAGAAATTTTGGGAAATCCCAGCTTATAGTGATTCTCAAGCTCCAATTGAAAGTTGGTATGAAGAAGCTATAAAGGCAAATTGGGGGTCACCTCAAGCTATAAAAAGCCAATATGCAAATGCAAGCATCTGTAAAAATAATAGAGTTGTGTTTAATATCGGTGGTAATAAATACCGATTAATAGTTGAAATTCAATATCAAGCAAGCATTGTTTGGGTTAAGTTTGTTGGAACACATGCTCAATACGATAAAATTAATGTTGAGGTCGTAAATGAATATTAAACCAATCCGTAGTGAAAGTGATTTACAGGAAAGCTTTAGTCAACTTGAGAAGGTGTTTCAAGCAAAGTCAGGAACTAAAGAAGCTGATGATATGGAAATTTTAGTTACTTTAATTGAAGCTTATGAAAATAAGCATTACCCAATTACACCGCCAGACCCTGTTGATGCCATCAAATTTAGAATGGAACAGCAAGGCTTAAAGGCTCGAGATTTAGAGGAGCATATTGGGAGTAGTGGAAGAGTGTCGGAAATCCTTAACCGCAAACGTCCTTTAAGCTTAAAAATGATTAAATGCTTACATAAAAATTTACATATACCTTATGAAAGTTTATTAGCCGAGGTTCATAAAGTAGCAAACACAAAACATAACAAAAAAATCCAGCTGACCGTTTAAAGCGTCATTTTTTTTGCAAAAAGACGCAAAAAAACCGCCACTTTAAACGGCATCTGATTTTGGCGTTA
>JAGLUC010000466.1 GCA_023134955.1 Methylococcales bacterium
GAGCGAAGGTTAGCAGAGCGAAGGTCAGCAGAGCTAAGGTCAGCAAAGCGAAGGTTAGCAGAGCGAAGGTTAGCAGAGCTAAGGTTAGCAGAGCTAAGGTTAGCTCTCTCACCTCTTTCTCTATTGCTCAGCCAATCACCATGTTTTTGTAAAATTTCTTTTAACTTATCTTGATTCATCTCTTAACCCTCTGTTTTAATTAATGTGCAGCTAGATTAAATCATTGCTTGCTATCTGTCAATACTTTTTATATACTTATCGAACATTAAATAAATAAGGTTAAATCATGAAAGATAACGCAGTAAAGCTATCACCACGAGTCGATGTTATGCTAAAAGATATTGTTGAGGTAAGGAATAATAAGAGCGTGACCAGCACTACTAAAATAAATGTAGTAGCTGATTTAATCAATAAAGCCCATAGAAAGGAGTGTGGAAAATGTTGAAAATAACTTATGAATGCGATTTATGTAAAAAGAAAAGCGCTATAACTTCCACGGGTCACTCGGGTGCAATTATCAATAAAAATCCCAGTTTAAACTATGGCTATACTGATCAAGTAAACTTTCCACCTGGGTGGGTGAACATTGGATCTAGTGCTATTTGTGAACAGTGTTTTGATTTGACGAAAGGCACGAAAAAAAAGAACACATAACGACCCAGCTTACCTGCAAACCGATTGACAGCGATGAAAGATAATTTAAAAAAAGTTCTCGAGAAAAACGAGAACCTAAATTCACGGCATAAACAAGGTTTGTCAGAGTACAGCGCCTTGTTATATGGCCGATTTGGAGATTGAAATGGAAGTGTCAGCACGATTAGATATAGAAGTATTTGTAGATTGTCCTCATTGTGGCTACATGATCGATTTGCTAAAAGAAGACGAGACAGACGGACAAAACCATAACGACGAAGGATATATTTTAGCTCAGGCATGTCCGAGCGGTTTATGGATTGACGAGCATGAAAAGTTTGAAGTCGATGAAGTTACTTGCACTAAATGCAAGACAACTTTTAATGTAAAAGGACTGGAATGGTAAGGCTATATAACAGGATATACAGAGCTATGCATAAACTATCAGACAGAGTAAGCAAAACGCTCGAAAATGACATTCTTTTGTATGAAGCCCTGAAGTCAATCGAGCGCTGGGAGGACTATAGATTAGAAATGGAAAATTTTGAGCATCGAATGGCAGAAACAGCAAAAAGTTTTCTTGAGCTAGGCGCTTATTCATCTGCCGCAGAATGTGCAATAAAAGCAGATGGTATGAAGTTTATTTTAGGCCGGATGCCTTCGCTAAAATGAAAGCTAAAAAATTTTTTCTTATCGGCAAAAGCCAGCTCGACGCGTGTTTTCAGTTTTTGCATACCCTTGAGCTTAAAGGCCGGTTTAAAGTAACCGTATCGGACGCTGGCAGTAAGTCAGACCGGCAGCACGGTCTTTACTGGTTATGGGCTACTGACGTTAGCAACTCTGGAATGGGAGGAGAATACGAGGACACAAAGGAAGGTGTGCACAGGGTGGCTAAGTGGAGATGGGCGAGGCCAATATTATTACGTGATGATGATTTATTCCCAGCAATTTATACTTTTTTCATGGAAAAGTATGGAAAAGACCCGGATAAGATGGTGAAGTTTATCGATACCTGGATAAGCACAACAGGTTTCACGACAGATCAAATGGCTGAATATTTAACCGACTTCCATCGTTATTACTCATCTTACAGTGTAGCTCTAAGTGACCCAGACGATTGGAAGTTATTACAAAGCAGAGGTGTAAAATGATTAAAAAAGAAACTAACCTTTCAAGCTATTTTAATAAAAAAGAATCATAATTAAAAACAATGCTCATACATTATAAAGGTGGTGAAATGGATATATTTAAAAAATGGGGGTATAGGGATATTAACTCTTTAGAGCGTAGAGCTTATATGGTTATGCTCGGACAAGAGCTAAAAATCAACAATTTAGAGCGCGAAGTAGAGGTTCTACGTCAATTCGGGAATAAAGATTGTACCGCTATGGCAGACGAAGAACTTGATAAAATACACCACATTAACCACTAATACAGAGTAGATGATATGAAAACAGTAGAAGAAAAAGCAAGTGAAGTAATAAACGATTCTTTATGTATGTGTAGTGAATCAGCCTTAGAAGCTAGAATAATCAAGCTACTCAAAGAGCAAGACCGTGATACTCGTCGTGCTTGCGCTGAGGCTGTTCTAAATTGCCCAGAAGACATGAGTAGCACAAACCTAAAAGATTGCGCTCATAACGCATGTATTAACGTAAAAGCGGTATAAATCAAAACTAATTTGTTAACGTCAACATAATGGTATACAGGATAGAAATGTTATGAATAAAAAAGAAAAAGATCTTATGGATGAAATGTCATTAATGCTTGACGTATTTAATAGCTGTATCGTAACAAAAACATTACCGAAAATAGCCAGCCCGTGCAATGTTAAAATACTTGAGTTACTAAGAAAGTCAGGCAGAAAACCAACTGCAATTATTAAACAGAAGATATAACCAGAGGTGAATAAAATGTCAGCCCGTAAACCAGTAGTTGCTTTAAATATTACAGATGAAAAAGAGTTTGAAAAAGAGTGTAAGAAATTAATAGATAATGGCTACACGATATCATCGACTTATTGTGGATTCATTAATTCTGAATCATATGGTTTTTGCGCATCGTATCAAGCTATATTTGTTGACCAATTATAGCGCGTTAGATCAATTATAATTTAATAGTGCTAAACAATAATAGAGGTAGATATGAGCAGAGAAAGGCCGGAAATTGAGAATAAAAGCGGAAATTATAATTATTACTTTATTGATTATTTAAACGGGAAAAAAGCGTTGCCGGATACTCTTTTTATTGGTAACGACTGCCACAGAAATCATGGTAAGAATAATAAAACAATCAGACGAAAGGGTAATAAAATATGCATTAAATGCGACTCTAGGAATAAATCAAAAAGAAGAGTACAGACATGTATAAAAGAGAATGGAGATCTTAGCGCAAAACATAAATATGAAGAAATCCAGGCTGCGCGAGAACTGGAAGAACTAATACATGATGATTTATTTTAACGAGGCAACCAATGAAAACACATGACAGCAAAGGCCGTAAACTCACAGAGAACCAGCGTAAAGCGAAAGAGCGATCATTCATCATGGCCCAGGCTAAGAAGAAAAGAGTGCATAAAAAGGTGAAATAATGAAAAAAAATTACAAACCAGAGCTAAACACAAAGTATTTTATTGACCCGTACTGCAATCGAGGTGGTGGATTTAATGCAACTATAAACAGTATAAGCGATAAAGACGTTTCTTATTCTACTGAAGACGGGCTGGCGTTAAGATGCTCTATTCAGGAATGGAAAATCATATGAAAACTGGTGTAATAAAAAAGACAACTTGACGCTTGAGTACGTTTAGATTGTGGGTGGAAGCAAGTAGCTGACTTGTGGCCTTCCGGTGTAGGCAGGCGTTATCCGTTTAGGTGGCGCAAACCGTAGACATGGACTGGCGACCATGCGCCCATATTCTAAGCGTATTAAAGCATTAGACACAAAAAAAGCCTTGACCATAGCGGAAAAGACTAAGATAATAATTAACGCGGCTTACATGAATTAATTACTCATGGACAGCCTTTACCCTTGACGGTTGCCGCGCCCACTTTTTACCAAGGGACTACAATCAAGGGTAAAAATGCACGAATCAAACACAATCCACCATTACATGCTTACATTAGGGTTTGAGACGAAAGTCATAAACAACCTCAAAACACGTAAGAAAATATATCTTCTAGCAAAATACTACGGCTTTAGCCAATGTCCTCAATTTAATAATAGACATGCAAAAATGTTTGTTGATAAATTTATGGATATGGAGATTAAAAATAAAGAAACATTTAAGGAGTTAATGTTTGATCATTTGAGAGAAAGGAAATTAATCTCTTATAAAAACGTGCTTATTGATGAACATCAGTTAACAATATGTAACCTGCCGGCCGCTAAGTTTTACCAATCACCAGAATGGAAAGCTTTAAGGTATAAGGCATTAGTTAAATACGGCAATAGATGCATGGCTTGCGGTAGGGCACCTAAAGACAGGGTTATTATTCATGTTGACCATATTTTACCAAGATCAACATACCCAGAACACGCGTTAACATTAAAGAATTTACAAATTTTATGTGAAGATTGCAATATATCTAAAAGTAATAAAGACGAAACAGACTGGAGATAAGCTTTACCCGTTATCAGGACGGGTAATCCTGAGTATCTAAATCTACCACCAGCCAGGTAACGAAAGTGATATTGGCAAAAGATAGCTCCGGTTATCTGGATAAGAAGGGGTGGTGACAGTCTCGCAACTTTAGGGGCTGGCGATAAACAGGATTTATGCTGATAGGGATTGAATATATTTAAAAGTGAAGAGGCGGAAGTATACGCATCGGGTGTGTTGTCTAAAATAGGGTGCAAATCCCCCCGATTAATGTACTGACTAGATCAGTTATAAAATCAAATGCGGCTTTATGGTGAAGTCACTCCGAAACTATCGCTGAGTATAAACTATATTGAAACCATTGCAGGTATCGAATCCTGCCTTCACTTTTAAATATATTCAATCAAGGGTGTTAATTGAGTCTTGACCCAAAATCAAAGGCCACAGCAAATAGAGCTGGTAAAAAAACAATCGGTGGTTGAGCGACCAGACATTCCGGCAAGAATGGCTCGACAAAGGTTTTAAATGGTATAAATAAAGGTGATGATATGAATAGAAATATAGGCAAGATTAAGGCAGCGTTTGAGTTATTCAAAGAATCCAGCGATAAAATGAACGAAGCTAATAAAATACTTTCTGGTGGCCAAGCTTCTTATTACTATGAAAAAGTAGAGGGCTATATTGATGCTTTATTTAAAAAATACGCACCATTTCAAAAAGGCGATAGAATTAAAATTGTAAAAAAACCTAGAATCGGTAATGGATGGATAGGTAGTAGGCATTTCCTGATAAAAGGTTCTGAAGGAATTATACAGGATGTAGATTTTTATAATAACCATTTTTGTGCAGACGTTATATTTGATAATGAAACGTGGATAGATAGTAACGGTGATGAGCGGCCAGTAAGCGTAAAGAGTACTTACCGCATGTGGGAAAAACAGATTAAGAAAGTAAAATGAAACAGATTAGCCAATTACTACCAGAAGGAAAGGAAATAGAATTTATCGACTTTTATGGAAGTTATCCGAAAAAGGCGAATAAACAGAAAAGTTTAGCGTTAATAGTGCTATAATAAATACGCGGCTTACTAAGAGATAGCTTCTCTCAGGACAGCCATACCTCTGATCATGGTGCCGCGTATTTTTTTAGATCAGAACTACAGATCAGAGAAATTATGAATAATAATAAAGTAACACCAATCCGCCCACTGTACGAAAATCCACCACTTGAGATAAGTCAAGATTCTACCGGATTAGTCCTTTTAAGGCGCGGAAAACATCGGATAGAAACTATAATTCTAAGCCCTCAAGAGATAGAAAAGCTAAGGCTCATTATATCATGATCAGAGTTAAAAACTGGTCAAAGTTTCAATCATATAAAGACCGTAGACCTCCATGGATTAGATTCCATAGAACCATGCTTGATGATTATAATTATCAATCTATGAGCGTAGATTCAAGGGCTTTGCTACCAATGCTTTGGCTTTTGGCCTGCGAAGATAAAGACCCTACATCCGGCTTAATTCAGTTAGAAATCAAAGCAATTTCATTCCGCATACGCCAACCGGAAAAAACAATAACGAAATGTATTAAGGAACTACAAGCTGTTGATTTTATTGAATGTATTGAATCCGTAACGAAACCGTTACAAGATAGTAACGAAACCGTAACTACAGAGACAGAGACAGAGACAGAGACAGAGACAGAGACAGAGACAAAAGCAGATAGAAATATAATACCCCCTCCTTTAACCCTTGTTGAAAAATATCTTTTAGATAAAAACATAACTTCATTCACTGCTGAAAAATTCTTTAACCATTATCAAGCAATAGATTGGAAGAGAGGCAATAATAAAATAAAGGACTGGCAGGCTTGTGTTAGGACATGGGTTGGCAATAATAAAGAAACAAGATCAGGCGAGCCAAAAACTTATGAGGCGTTTCCAGTATGAACAAACTTGAATCAGGAGAGTGGAATTTACAGCAGGCTGAATCATGGTTAATCGGTCAACTATTGGCTTATCCTGAAAAACTAATGGATATCGAAATAACGGTTAATCATTTCACAACCGAAAGCCATAGGAGGATTTTCAGAAAAATAACAGAGCTGGAGTCAAAAAGTAAATTAATCGATGTAATCACTGTTTCCAGCGAACTTGAAAACGAATACCCGAATGAACACTGGATGTCCAACCTGGGTCAGTACCAAATGGATTCCTTTTCACCAACTTTTTTCAATTCCTCTCAAATTGTAATGATTGAGAATTACAGGAAAAGAGAAATTAACAGGATCGTTTTGGATTTACAGTGTGACTACGATTCTGATAAAGCAATTCAAGAATTAATGCGGATTGACCATGTTGAAAAAAAATACATTCATACAATGGCAGAATCGGCAATGGCCGCAATAGAGAAGGCAGAAGAGACCGCAAAGAAAGATGGCGTGACCGGCTTACCTTCAGGTTTAAAATTGCTCGATGATGCTATCGGCGGTTTTCAGTCACCAGATTTGTATGTAATTGGTGCGCGTCCAGCTATGGGTAAGACATCAGTTATTTTAAACTTCATGCTTAAAAATAATGCAGAGGTTGGATTTTTTTCCACAGAGCAGCCCTATGACCAGATTGGATTGAGAGCTATATCCGCAGAGAGTAGCGTACCTGCAAGAAAAATTCGCCTGGCTGATTTTACAGACCATGATATGAACTCAATGAGCGCGGCAGTTGTTAGGTTGGCGCACAAGAAAATACACATATTCGATAAAGGATATATAACAATTAATGAGCTTATGCGAGAAGCCAGAAGGATGAAATATAATTATGACATTAAAGCTGTATATGTCGATTACATCCAGCGCATAAAATCCGGCAACAAAGAAAGGAGGCTTGAAGTTGCCGAGGTAGTTACAAGCCTTAAATCGCTTGCTAGAGAGCTTGAAATTCCAGTTATAGGATTGGCTCAAGTTAACCGCAAAGTGGAAGAGAGAAAGGACAGGCGTCCTCACATGGGTGACTTGCTAGAGTCAGGAGTAATTGAGCAGGAAGCTGATGTAGTAATGCTTTTGTATCGTGATGAAGTTTATGATAAAGATACTCACGATAAAGGAATAATTGAAATATTGATCGATAAAAACAGGCATGGACCAACTGGAAATTTAAAATTTCAATGGGAAGGCCAGACAATGCAAATTAGAAATTTAGCGTATTAAAACAGAGATTGCAAAAATGATGAGGATGGTTAAATGAGTAAAATAATTATAGAAAATAGAAGCCAGCTAAATGATGCTTATGCTATGGAATTAGTTCGAAAAGTAATTATTGATGGACGTATATCAAATAACAAAAAGCAATATTGCTATTACACAAGGTTTGATTTAGCAATTGGAACGGTAGGTATATCTGCTAATTTAAATAAATGCTCAGACCGCTTTGTGTTGACTGACATTAAATAGTAAATTAAACGCATATTAACACTAAAGAGGTGATGGAGATGAGTGACTGGGAAAAGGGACTACCTGTTGATCCAGGAATATATTGGTTATATAGCTACAGATACGGAAAAGAATCATGTGGGTTTGAAAACAAACCAGAGCTTCAGCTTGCTAAAGTAAGTGAAATAGCCAACGGCGTGATGATTGTTGCAGACGGACAATTTGTTTACGAAAGAGAAGTTGAGCAGCCGCATTATAAAGCTGCATTGCTTCCTGATTTGCCTGAGCTTAATTAAGATAGATGAATATAACAAACAGAACTAAGCATTGATTTATACGATATAACGCAGACTAGAAACATAGTTTAATATGTGGGGAATACATGAGGGTAAATAGAGGGTAAGAGAATGAAAGTGTTAGATCTGTTTTCGGGTATTGGTGGTTTTAGTCTAGGGCTAGAACGCGCTGGAATGGAGACAGTTGCTTTCTGTGAAATAGAAGAATACCCGTGTAAAGTATTAGCTAAGCACTGGCCTAATATTCCAATTTACAAAGACGTTAGAGAATTAACTTATGACAAACTCAAATCAGATGGAATTCACAGAATTGACGTTATCACAGGGGGGTTCCCCTGCCAAGATTTATCAGTTGCAGGAAAACAAAAAGGCATTGATGCTGAAAGGTCAGGACTATGGTCAGAAATCGCCCGTCTTATTAGCGAAATTCAACCACGATACGCAATTGTGGAAAACGTCACAGCTCTCCTTAGTGGAGACTCAGGGAGATGGTTTGGAAGAGTTCTCGGAGACCTGGCCGCGCTCGGGTATGATGCAGAGTGGCATTGCATATCAGCTTCCGAACTTGGCGCGCACCATCACAGAGATAGGGTCTGGATTATTGCCTACCCCAAGAGCAAACAAAATAGATGGAAAGTCGGGCCCTGGGTTCAGCAAAACATTAGAAGCGGTAAACCCAAAATACTTTGCAACACCCAGATCATGTTCAGCAATGGCAGCAACAATTACAGAGAAAACAGCAAAACACAGGTTCTCAAATTTAGAAAATCAGATAGCCAGAATAATGTTTCCAACACCATCGTTCTGCGACAACAGGGACAGAGGGAATTTATCAAACCCTTGTTTGCAGAGGCGATTAAGAATTGGAAAACAATTAATGCTGAGTCAGGTTGTATCTCTGGAATCTGGTCAGTTGAATCCGAATTGGGTCGAGTGGCTAATGGGATTCCAGACAGGGCATACAGACTTAAGGGACTAGGAAATGCTGTAGTGCCTCAAATCCCTGAGCTAATAGGCATGGCTATTATGAATATTAATAGCGAAGTTAAATAATGAGCTATAAATACGACAAAACATTTAAACAAAGCTACAAAAAGGCAATAAAGTTATCTGAGCGTGATGAATGCAATATCTATGTAATCAAAGTCAAAGGCGGATTTCAGGCAGTGAATGAGTCATCACTGGCTTTAATGATTAGCGCTGATGTGATTACTGAAATTAAAACAGATTAAGTATAACCTCTGGGTTTTCTGCTTGATTTGCTTGTTAGTTTATTTTTAAGAGGTAATTAAATGAAAACGTGCGGCAATTGCAGGCATTACTACGATGCAGAAAAACAATGCGATATTTACATGCCTTTATGGGCCGTTAACGCTGACCCGTTTAGCAACTTTTCAAACGATGACGTCAGGAAAATGGAGCCAGATACATGTGCTGATAATTGTAAAGTTTTTTATAAGCGCCGAAAGGCAAACTAACGGCTATTATCAGCTGCGTAGCGTAGCGAAGTCCGCTGCATATATTTGTGTGTGCCCGGCATGGGCTCGATCTTATGGGGTGAAAGTCCCCTGTACATTATCTGGAAAGTATCATAAATGAATACTTTAAAAAGTACTAGCCGATGGCAACTGCAACTTTGTGAAGAGTTGTGGGAAAGAAGCCTAAGTGCAAATCTGCGAGCCTACGCACAGAAACTGTATCAGGCCGAACCGCAGGGCGAGTCAGCACAACATGACGAAGCCCAGCCAGATCACTGTGAGATGGTAAATACAGAGGTTGTGCAGAGAAAGATTGTGCTCTTACCCGGGGAGATCTACCCGACTTTGCGGCCACCACCGGTGGTAGCGCTTTTTGCGGTAACGCAGGAGGTGATTGGGTAGAAGTCAGCAGACGGCATAGTAGTGGATTCATATTTGATGAAGCAAAGGCCTGAAGCCAGGAGAGGAAATCACCCATCATGCTTTGTACTCAGTTGCAGCCGAACGGCAGTCTTAAGAGTTAACAGGCGCGTTGATGGACGAGTGAAATCCACAATCTATATTAACGGTTTGCTTAATATTCATTGGTCTGACTACGGTCCGGCACTTTTGGTAATCGCCCAGTGCGGACCCGCATGCTGGGTGATGTGGGAGGGAGGGGATAGAGCCCCCTTCCTATCCCTCTTATAAGGATTTTTAAATGAAAGCATTATTTATACCACTGAAAACAGAATTCTATGAAGCCTTTGCTGATGGAAGTAAAACCGAAGAATTGCGCTTGTATGGTAAACGGTGGAACGAAAACACATGCACGGAAGGTAGAGAGGTTGTCTTATCCAAAGGATACGGTAAACACTTTCGATTGAAAGGCAAGATTTGGAGGTTTAAAAAGCAGCATGGAAGTTTGTTTGGCTCAATATACAAAGACGATATTAAAAAAGTTTACGGAACTTTAGACGTTGAAATTGCATGTATCAGCATTAACCAACTGGCAGAACAAGCCTTATAACGATTGAATTAAAAGGCGCTGTACTTTCGCAACGCCTTGGCACTGGACGCGAAGCGTCCTTTTGAATGGCTTGTTATAAGAGCCGGGAGAAAGAAATGCAAGCTGGAGAACACGTGGAATTTTTGAGCGACAAGCAGACTGAAAAAGGCCCGAGTGCTGGAACGATAAGAATCAGTATGGGTGATAAGATCTTGATCGAGCATAGTGACACAAAAGAGGAATTTAAAATTTCAGAACTGGATATTATCAGGAAAACTACGCATCGCAAAGGCGGTGTCTTGTGGATGCTGGCATAGGCTTTATAACGATAACTATTGAGGGGTGCACGATTATGAGTGAAATATTTAAAACAGGCACAAAAGATGGTGATGCATTATTAAATAATAAAGATCACAGTGTAAGTGCGTCCTGCTCGAATGACTTGTTATGTGATTTAAACGAAGCTAAGCGAGTCATAGAAGAACAGAAAAAGAAAATTGAAATGATGCTCGAAAAAGAGTTGTACGTTATTGAGTCCATTACAAAAGCCTTTGGAAAAGCCCCGCTAGGGTGTGACGGTATGCTTTTTGTGCCAATTGATGATTACAACTACATCGTAGAAACAATTAACACATAACAGGCAATTAGGCATATTATTGAATATAGAAATAGGTATAATGATGAATATCAGGATATAGAATTACCCCTCCAGGCGCAGTTTTATTATTTTTCCTGCGCCACTTGCCGGCCAGTCGTTATGCGTCTGACCGGCCTTTTTATTCTAAGCATGGAATTAATAGTTTATTGAAATAAGCGGCTATTATGTTAATCTAAATATTCTTTATTAACGTTAATCAACAAAGGAGTAACAATGAAAAAATTCATCTTTTCAATTATGCTAGTCTTTGCCGCATTGTTCGCAATGCCGACAATGGCAGTAGAAACCATTTATAATATTGAACAAATCGAAAGCGCATCTCTGGGTAATTCTGCCGTAACCGTCACGAACATGGATATTGATCCAGGTATCGTATCTCAGTTTAGGCGAACCCCAGTCACTGCCTATAAAGCGCAAACCGGAAAAGCTAAATTTTATAATGTGAATATTGCGACTTCATGTGATAGCCGTCATCAAACTGGTTATTCCAGTAATGAGGTTGGCTGGCTATAAGCCACTGGAAAAACAGAAAACCACAAGATAAAGGCCTGTATTTATTGCAGGCCTTTTTTGTGCTACAATATTGCAATAGATAAAAGAGTGTCGTTATGATTTCAGATATCCAGCAGCATGAATATATCCACGAGGATTTACGCAAGCTCTTATTATGGCTTGAGGATCAAACCGGCCTAACTTTTACCATGACAAGTCAGTATCGTATCGGTGACAGCGGTGTACATGGATCAATGCCTTTACGCGGAACCGATTTAAGGATGCGTAACAAGCTGATCGGCGTATCAATCAAGACCTTTATCAATAAGTACTGGAAGTACGACCCATCACGACCCACTAAGGAGTGCTGCGTTCTTCATGGCTCAGGCGCAAACCTGCATTTACATATTCAAGTCCATCCAAATACGGAGTATGTAAAATGAGCTGGTTTAGTTTTCTAAGCGGCGGCGTTGTAAACTCAATAGAGCGTATAGCCTCTGAATTCATTGAAACAGATATGGAGTCAGCAGAGGCTAAGTCTTTGTTTATCAAAACTCTTGATCCCAATGGGCGGATGCGTAGAGATTTATCAAAGTTTGCATCCAGAGCCTACGGGTTTTATTTAATCTCTACCACTATATTGATTTTCGCACACGCCTATGGTTTAGGTGATAAGGTAACGCCTGACGGCATTGTTATTGTAAGTACGGCATCTAAAGAGGCTATGGAAGCAATAACAGACCTATTCACCCCCATAACAGCCTCGTGGGCTGGGATTGTTTCAGCATCTTTCGGGGTAAACCTGTCCAACACTATTAAAGGAAAATAATCATGAGCAAGAAAGAAGAGAATAAGCCGGTAAAAGAGCCTGGCTTAGAGCCGCAATCCGGCGGCAGAAACCCGCCTCCTAAAGATCCAGAATAATGATAACAGTCCTGCTAATCATGATGGGCTTGGTTGTAATAGCGCAGCCAAGTATTACCCGTTTTGCCCTGGCAGGCGCGTTTGTAGGATTCACTATAACTTTTGACTTGCTGTCCACAGGGTTTAGCGGTGACACGTATTATATACTTGCTGCAATAAGCGATTTAATGATAATTATAGCAATGACAAAGCTAAAAGAAACATGGCTGTCGGTCGGACTGTCTCAAGTCTGTTTATTTTCAATGTTAGCAAATTTCATAGGGTGGATTTTCTGGTATAATTCA
>JAGLUC010000467.1 GCA_023134955.1 Methylococcales bacterium
CATTGCCGCACAGGTCTTTGATAATGCTGATTTTGCTTATTATAAAGTGAATATTGAACGCCCCGACCGCCGCAAAGCGCAGTTTAGCACTGAAAAAATCGAATGTTTACGTTTTGATAAGCAACTACAAGAACCGATGGCGTACTTGTATGAGGAATACGGTAATAAAGTCTATGAAACAGGCTTTCTAAAAGAGCAGCAAAAAGAAACGCTGGCATGGTGTGAAGAAAATGAGCTTAATTTCAATGCCAAAGCCCGTACAAAGTTACTCGACCTTAAACTATGGCAGAAACAGCTTAATTTGGTGACTATTGCCAATGAATTAATGGCAGTGATAGGTGAGACTGAATACAGCGACTTTAACCAGTTTAAGCAGGATGTTGATGCCCATTTAAAAAGTAGTAAAACCAAGTTAGATACCAGTGGCAAGAATGCAATTCTTAATGCCGTCAGTTGGTACGATGAAAGCGCAGAGAAAGTGATTAAGAAAAAGCAGAAGCTCAGTGGCGATAAGCTAACCGAACTGCTTGCCCATTTAGACTGCCAACAAAGCGACCTAGCCGACCACGGTTATTATCAAATTTCAGACAGCAATGAATATATTATTTATGAAACCAATTCAGACCTGCGTGATGCTGAATCTATCCCCCTTAAAGATAAGATACATCGCTATTTCCTAGCCGAAGTGAAACCGCATGTGGATGAAGCATGGATTAATTTAGATAGCACTAAAATAGGATATGAAATCAGCTTTAATAAATACTTCTATCGCCATAAACCACTACGCGGCATGGAAGAAGTGGCACAGGATATTATTGGCTTGGAGCGAAAAGCGGAAGGCTTGATTGCTGATATTTTGGGCGTAGCTGATATTGAAGTGGGTGTGTAATGACAGTATTAGCGGCTATGCCGAAGTACGAGGCTTATAAGGATTCAGGGGTTGAGTGGATAGGAGATATTTCTAGTGATTGGGATATTAAACCTGGCTTTATTGCGTACAGTGAGAATAAGCGCAATAACAAAGGTTTAAAGGAAGAAAAGGTTCTATCACTAAGCTATGGAAAAATTATTGTAAAAGCTAAAGAGAAGCTTGTTGGACTTGTACCTGAATCATTTGAAACATATCAAATTGTAGAGCCTGGCGATATCATTATCCGTTGCATGGATTTACAAAATGATAAAACAAGCCTAAGAATAGGTTTAGCAGAAAATCATGGCATTATTACTAGTGCTTATTTAAATCTTAAAGTGAAAAGTAATTTCAATCCGAAATTTATTTATTACTACCTACACTCACTGGATACCACAAAGGTCTTGTACAAATTTGGAACGGGACTCAGGCAAAACTTAAGCTTTTCAGATTTTTATAGGCTTCCTATTTTTGATATTTCAAAATCATTACAAACCGACATAACCAACTATCTTGACAACAAAACCGCACAAATTGATGAAGCCATTGCCATCAAGAAAAAACAAATTGAGCTATTAAAAGAGCGCAAGCAAATCCTTATCCAAAAAGCAGTGACTCAAGGTTTAGACCCTAATATACCTATGCGTGATTCGGGTGTGGATTGGATTGGTGAGATTCCAGAGCATTGGGAGTTAAAACGGTTAAAGTATGTTGTATCTATTATCAAAAGAATAATAGGATATGAAGGGCCTGATGTTCTATCAATTACCCAACGAGGTATTAAAGTTAAAGATATTAGCAGTGGTGAGGGTCAGTTGGCCATGAATTACTCAAAGTATCAAATTGTTAACCGTGGTGATTTTGCAATGAACCATATGGATTTACTAACTGGGTACGTTGACATCTCAAAATTTGACGGTGTTATTAGTCCAGATTACAGAGTGTTCACTAGTATCAATAAAGAAGTTGATGACCAATATCTACTCCTACTTTTTCAAATAGGCTATAAGCACAAGGTATTCTATGGGTTTGGACAAGGAGTCTCTTTGTTAGGTCGTTGGCGATTACCTGCCGATAATTTCAATAATTTTAAAATTATGATTCCTCCCTTAAAAGAACAACTTGAAGTTAGTAGGTACATAAATGATGAATCAGTAAAAATAGACAATACTGCTGCAATCCAACAAAAGCAAATCGAAAAACTAAAAGAATACAAAACCACCCTAATCAACAGTGCCGTCACCGGTAAAATTAAAATTGAAGGTAATGCAGATGACGCTTGAACGCACTCAAGAATATTTGCTTTCTTTACTGAGTGAATTAACGAAATTACCCAAAGAAACAGAATGGTTAGAATTTAAGCATAATAATGACCCTGAACAAACAGGTGAGTATATTTCTGCACTCGCTAATTCTGCTGCATTAATAGGGAAACAATCGGCTTATATCCTATGGGGCATTGAAGATGAAACACATGAAATTGTGGGTACAAGCTTTACTCCTTCAACAACCAAATACAAACAACAAGAACTAGAAAGTTGGTTGCTGCAAAAACTAACCCCTAAAATTCACTTTCGTTTTTATGAATTTACAGCCAGTAACGAAAAATCCGTTGTTATTTTAGAAATACAGGCAGCAAGCCATACCCCCGTGCAGTTTAACGGTGCTGAGTTTATTCGTGTTGGCTCTTATAAAAAGAAGTTACGGGATTTTCCTGAGAAAGAGCGTGGCTTATGGCGTGTGTTTGATAGCGTGCCTTTTGAATTACAAATGGCAGCTGAAAATGTTTCAAGTAGTGATATTTTAAAATTATTAGATTACCCTGCTTACTTTGATTTAACCGATCAACCGCTTCCAGAAGGTCGGCAAGGTATTTTATCGGCGCTGTCTGCGGATAAGTTAATCAAAGCCAGTGATAGCGGTCAGTGGCATATTTCAAATTTAGGCGCGATATTATTTGCCAAGCGCTTACAAGATTTTGATTCTCTGGCACGTAAAGCGGTTCGCCTGATTCTTTATAAGGGAGATAGCAAACTGGAGACCATTAGAGAATTAGAGGGAGCTAAAGGGTATGCCGTTGGTTTTGAAGGTTTAATTGATTATTTAAAGGCATTA
>JAGLUC010000468.1 GCA_023134955.1 Methylococcales bacterium
AGCAGCTTTAATCATTGCACCTCAACAAAAACTGACTCAAGCCTTAAAACCAAATAATTCTGCTAAATACGTACAAACACTAATTACAGAAATACCATTAAAAGAAGATATAAAAAAAACCAGGCAAGCAGCTATAAAAAACCAGGCTGTTATTACGGATAAACAAACAACAAAACCGATAACACAAAAAATAACAAAAACCAGTCCTAAACAGCAAGCTGAGCATTATTTTGCACAAGCACAAAAAAATCAAAGCCTGGCTGATAGACAAGCATTGCTCAAACAGGTTCTGACATTAAATCCTCAACAGCTTAATGCTCATTTATTATTAGCCAACACTCTTTTGCAGCAAGGTTTGACAGAGCAAGCAATAGACTCACTCAAACATAGCCTAAAGGTGTTTCCTAAAAATATACAACTGACTAATATCCTTAGTCAGTTATTTTTGCAAAGCAAACAATCTAAAGCCGCATTAACAACATTACTAAAAATCAAAACGCCTTATATTCAGGATGAAACTTTTTTAAGTCTGTTAGCTGCGGCATATCAACAAAACAATGACTCTCTCAACTCATTAAATAGTTACCAAAAACTGTTAAGCCTTAATCCAGAAAAAGCCGAATACTGGTTGGGGCTGGCAATTACTCTTGAAAAACAGAACAAGCCACAACATGCACTAACTGCCTATCGACAAGCACTTAATAAAAACCCATTAAAAGCGGTCATAGTAAGCTATATTAAACAAAGAATAAGTCTACTCAACTAAGTACATACCATGAAACCTAAAAAGAAAATTCGTATTGGTGATTTACTGGTTCAAAACAAAGTCATCACCTACGATCAATTGATGATTGCCTTGGCTGAGCAAAAAAAATCAGGCAGAAAACTGGGTAGTGCCCTGATTGAACTTAATTTTATCAATGAAACCAATTTACTTAACTTTTTATCCCGGCAATTACAAATTCCTTTTATTGATATTACTCAATACAAAAGAGATGACGAAGTATCGGCTACCTTGCCTGAAAATCTGGCTAGACGATTTAGAGTATTGCTGTTAGAAAACAATGAGCATGATGCACTCATTGCCATGGCTGATCCCACTGATTTAACAGGATTAGATGAACTGACTAGAATCCTTAAAAAAAGAATTCGGCAAGCTGTTGTCAGGGAAAGTGATTTACTAGCTGTGATTGACCAATGTTATAGGAACACTGAAGAAATCAGCACTTTAGCAGGTCAATTAGACGAGGAGTTATCTGATCATGATTTTGACTTCAATTCACTCATCTCTTCTAATGAAATAGCTGAAGCACCTGTTGTTAAGCTATTACAATCTATTTTTGAAGATGCTGCTTTAATGAATGCATCAGATATTCATATAGAACCTGACGATAAAGTACTGCGTATCAGGCAAAGAATTGATGGTGTTTTAACTGAACAGGTTTTAAATGAAGTAAAAATTGCTTCGGCACTGGTAGTCCGGTTAAAGCTAATGTCTGGGCTTAATATATCTGAAAAAAGACTACCCCAGGATGGACGGTTTAACATTAGGGTAAAGGGTAAAAACCTTGATATCAGGCTATCCACATTACCTGTTATCCATGGAGAATCGATCGTCATGCGCTTACTTGACCATTCTCAGGTTCTATTAAGTCTTGATAAACTCGGTCTTCCTGACGACTTGCTTGCTTGCTTTAGAGCTCACATTAAAAACCCTCACGGACTGATATTAGTCACAGGCCCAACAGGGAGCGGTAAAACCACCACCCTTTATTCAGCATTATCTGAAATTAATACCCCAGACACTAAAATCATTACCGCCGAAGATCCTATTGAATATAATATTCCACGAATTAATCAATCACAAGTTAATGACAAGATTGGTTTAACTTTTACCAGCATACTGCGCTCCGCTTTACGGCAGGATCCCGATATTATCCTGATTGGAGAAATGCGTGACACAGAAACTGCTGAAATTGCAATTCGCGCCTCTATCACTGGACATTTAGTGTTTTCAACATTACATACTAACAGCGCTATTGAAACCGCAACACGACTTTTAGATATGGGGGTTGAGGGCTACATTTTAGCCAGTGCACTACAAGTGATTATCGCTCAAAGATTAGTCCGGCGAATATGCCAACATTGTATAGCAGATACAGAAATAGACAAAGCCCATCAAACCTGGCTTGATAATAGCTTTAGCTCTATCAATCATACAGAGATTAGCTTTAAACAAGGTGCCGGCTGTCAACAGTGTACTAATACTGGTTATAAAGGCAGAATTGGGGTTTATGAATTACTGGAAATGAATCATGAAATACTGGATGCTTTACGCCGTAATGATCCAGCAGGTTTTATTTTAGCAGCTAAAAACACATCAGGCTTTAAACCCTTTACAGAAAGTGCTTTAGACTTTGTTCGCCAAGGCATTACCAGTTTGGATGAAGTTATCCGTATTACAGGGACTTAAATTGACAATTTACATATATAAAGCACGTAATAGTATAGGTAACTTGACCGAATCAACTATTGAAGCGAATAGCCCAAAAGAAGTCGCTAAAACCCTTGTTAGTAGGGACATGACTCCCATTAGTATTGAAGAATACAGAGTTAAGGTTGACCTGATAGAACAGTTTAATCAATGGCAAGATCTCAACAGTCTGAAGCTTGATGATTTAATCCTCTTTAGCCGCCAAATGTACAGTTTAACCAAAGCTGGCGTACCCATTATTAGAGCCATACATAGCTTAATTGAGTCCACTCGCAATAAAGCATTAGTTTCAGCACTTGCTGATATAGCCGTGTCATTAGAAAGTGGCTTATCCGTGGGTCATGCAATGGAGCAACACCCTAAAATTTTTTCCAGCCTTTTTCTTAGTATTGTTAAAGTAGGTGAAAGTACAGGTGCGCTTGACCAGGGCTTTTTACAAATCTCTCAGTATCTTGAACGAGAAAAAGAAACCCAGAGTCGAATAAAATTAGCCCTGCAATATCCTTCCATGGTTATTTTTGCCATTAGTATTGCCATGATTATTGTTAATATCTATGTCATTCCTGCCTTTAAAGGCGCGTTTGACAAAGTGGGCGCAGAATTGCCTTGGCAAACGATACTCCTTATTAATGTTTCTGATTTCACAGTTGAATTCTGGCCTTATATTGCAGGTGCTCTAGTTATCTTTTTTTATGCCCTGATCAAATATTTCCAGACCCCCGAAGGGCATATGATTAAAGACAAATTGATCTTAAAAATACCCGCTGTAGGTAGTATTATTCATCGTGCCAGTATGGAACGATTTTCCCGTTCCTTTGCCATGATTCTTAGTGCAGGTGTGCCATTAATCCAAGGCATTAGCATTGTTTCTGATGCTATAGGTAATGTTTATATCAGTTCAAAACTTGAGCAAATGCGCATAGGTATTGAAAAAGGTGACAGTATTAGTCGTATGGCTATGAGTGTGGGCTTATTCACCCCCTTAGTCATACAAATGATTATGGTCGGTGAAGAAACAGGGAATATCAGCGAAATGCTATTAGAAGCCGCCGATTTTTATGAAACCGAAATTGATGCAGAGCTGAAAAACCTTGCCAGTGTCATAGAGCCTTTTTTACTGGTAGTCGTCGGTATTATGGTACTGGTGTTAGCCCTGGGAATCTTTTTGCCTATGTGGAATTTATCTAGTGCTATGCACTAGTCCTCACCTTGTTTAATGCTTTAATTAACAATAGAAACCTCAATTTTTCTGGAAATATAATTGGCGCTACTATAAACACCAAACTCACTTAATGCGGTGATTTTATAAACGATAGGATTAGCCACGCCTTCTGAATAACTTTGGCTGGTACAAGATAATGATATGGAAAAACCATTAATATCGGTAAAGCTTAAAGGTGATGCACTATTCACATCACTGCAAACACCACCCGCAGAAATTCTGGCAACTGCCCATTCAACGCCAGCCTTAGCCGCTTGATATGCTCTGGCTCCCTGGATAGCATAAGTGGAAGTTGCGTGTTGTACTCCGCTCAGTTTTACCATATAGCTGCCTAGCAGACTCAACACCACCAGGATGAAAATAGCCATAATAATAGAAAATCCCTTTTGCTTTTTCATGGCATATTATCCACATGGACTTGATGAATCAATCTTGCTGACTCACCCACCTCATCCGTCAAGGTAATTTCCAATGTCACCAGCCCTGCCCTGGTTGCAGTCCCTGAGTCATAACTAAAATTACACGCTAATGTATTGGCTTTGGCTTGTAAATCATACCCTAGACTGGCTAAATTAGGTGCTGCACTAGTAATACTATAATTATCATATCGCCTTAATTCGCCACTGGCACAGCTATAAGTAATGGGGGTATCTACAATAAAGAAGCGTTGTTGAGGTGATTGTAAAGGGAAAAATTTGGCAGGACTTAACACTATGCTATTAATTGTCGATGTGCTGGCAATATTTGCTAAATTATTTCCAGTATAAGCATCGGCTGTTGAAGTACCTAAATTATAAATCACCAGTTTGCCACTAGGTACGGCTATTAAGGGACTTAATACATCAAAACTAATATCAGCACTGATAAATTTAAGGATATTTCCTGTTCCATCACTGGCTAATTCTGCTCTATAGCGTCCACCATCACTGGTATGCAACCATTCAATCGCCGTACCACCAGCCGTTATACGAATACTATTGGGCAATGCACGCCGAATATCTCTTTGCATACGGCGTAATGCCATTTCTGCACTATCAACTAATGTTGTGCGTCTTTCAAGATCTATATAGCTTTTGACGGGTAAAGTAATAATGTCCGTTGTCATGGCAGCAAGAATACCGACAATCACAATGACCATAATTAATTCAAGCAGGGTGAAGCCGTTGGAATTGCTTCTGACCTGACAGCCCAGAGAAAGTGAGGCTTTAGCCTCGCCATACTGGCAGCTATCCTGCTTATTTTCTGCCTGTCTCCTGATATATTGCCTCATCACTTAATAATCCGCTTTATAGCCAACCAGATTTAAACTAGCCCCCAGCCCTGATACATTCACCGTTACCTTTTTAGCTAACACACCACCTACTAAAGCTAGCGGAGCAGACACTGAAACTGTCACATCATAATCTACCAATGTGCTAATTACATTATCCTGCTGATCATGTACACCTGTATCCGTTAAGCCATTATAGTCATCAACATCATCCAATAGAGTACGATTAGTCTCACCATCAATTCCATTTGGATCAGTATAAGGCTGTAATAAAATTTCTTCCAGATAAGACTCGGCAATAGCCAGTGATTGACGATAAATTACAGGGTCTGCACTATGTTTAACCGTCAAATTCATCACGGTTAGTATTCCTGTCAAGGCAATACTAATAACCATCATAGAAATAATTAGCTCAATTAAGGTGATACCTGTTTGGTGTGCTCTATTCAATCCAAAATAAAGATTACTTTGTTTATAGCGCATAAACAAAGCCTGTTTTAGCAACGACTGAAATTGATTTACCCACTACGGTAATAGTGGCATCAGTTGATGCATTGCCCAGGGCATAAAAGATGATCGGTGATGATGTAGAGCTTACGTTAATCCCCGACTCACTCCCGGTAAAATCACTAGCACCAGAACTAGGGTGTGGTACGTCTAAGGAATAAACTGAGCTTATACACGTTGTACCTCTGTTGATACTGTAACTGTTTGCAGCAATAGAAATTTGTACTGAACAGCCTGTGGCAACTGCTAGTTTTTGTGCATATCTAATGGCATTTAAAGTATCGTCAAAAAAAGCATGTTCTGAGAAAGTATTTTCATCAAAGAATTTGGGGAGCGCAGTCGCTGAGAGTATGCCTAGAATGACAATGACCATGACTAATTCGACTATGGTGAAACCTGTTTGTTTGTGTTTTAACATAAATCTATGTCTCACTCAGAAGTCTAATACGCCACTTACATTATGTTGACAAAACAATACACAAAAAACATCATTCCCACGCGCTCTACGTGGGAATGTGTAAGAAACGCTCCTGCGTTTGGGGCTCAAGAACATCCATACCTAAGTTATCATGCAAAGCGTGGGACTATATACCTGCACCAATACCTGTAAAACTAGCCGAATATGTTATAGCTCCTACTATTTTAGTAACATCACAAGATGCTGTTACTCCATTTGTAGCAAGAGCTGTTGTAGCTACAGTGTAAGCAGAAATATCACCCTGAAGCAAAGCCGAAACATCATCACAAGTATTCACAAGAGAGCACTTTGTGCCAACAACATGTTTTTTTAGACTACAGCCACCATAATTAATACTCATAGCCGCACCTGCCGCACCCGCTATACCATCAATAGCTGCTTGCTCGGCCTCACTACTCAAATCTATAAACTTAGGCAAAGCCGTAGCTGCCAAAATTCCTAAAATAACAATTACCATAATCAATTCGATTAATGTAAAACCTTGCTGTGTATTTCTTTTCATTGTATTGCCTCACCGCTTAAAATAAATGATGCAGTTAATTTATCCCATAATGTGATTTAATTCCACAAAAAAAGCAAGACTTGAGACCCGCGTCACATTTATGATTTTTTTAATCTGATAACAAGCCTGTGTTCCGCAAAATACTTTATTCTCTGCCATATAAAATATTAGAAAGCAAGCCTGTTTATTGCTCATAGAGTCATATGTTTTCTTCAGTAAAATATTTGTAACTACTCAGCATAAAATGACTGATACAGATTATAAGCCCTCTCTTGCTGGATGCCTACACAGATGCAGGTGAGTAGAGCAATGCAGGAGCAATTACCGAGAGGGTAAAGTGACGACTGCATGGATGCAGAAGGTAGAGCAACGCATGGAGCAGTTGCCGAGAAGGAATAAAATGATTCTCTTTTGCATATAGCTTTTTTCTCCACCTCTAAAAATAATAAGGAACAAAAGAATTTATTTCAACTTCTCCTCACCCAAACCCTCTCCAGCAAGAGAGGGCTTAAGAGCAGAGTCAAATATGCTGAGTAGTTACAAATATTTTTTACTTAATTCACAAAGAAAACAATTGAGGCTACTTTAATCAATCGCTTAATTTATCTTTAAACTCACACAAATCTTCAATAACACAACTTTGGCATCTAGGTTTTCTTGCAATACAGGTATAACGTCCATGCAATATTAATAGATGATGAGCATCTAGCTTATGTTGTTTGGGTACCCATTTTTCCAGATTATGCTCAACGATAGCCACGTTTTTTCCCTTGGCTATCCCTGTTCGGTTAGAAACTCTAAATATATGGGTATCTACTGCAATGACAGGTTGTCCAAAAGCAGTATTTAAAATGACATTAGCAGTTTTTCTACCGACACCTGCCAGGGCTTCTAACTCTTCTCGTGTTTTAGGAACTTCACCCTTATGTTTATCCAATAAGCGCTGGCAAAGCTTAACAATGTTTGCCCCTTTGCTATTAAACAAGCCAATGGTTTTTATATATTTCTTTAAACCCTCTTCACCTAAATCTAAAATCTTTTGAGCTGTATTAGCTACGGGAAACAACTTGGCCGTTGCTTTGTTGACACCTTTATCAGTGGCTTGAGCAGATAAAACGACTGCAATCAATAATTCAAAAGTACTACTGTATTGTAATTCAGTTTCTGGATGTGGAATCGCTACGGCTAATCGGTCAAAAATAGCCAAGCGTTTACTTTTGTTCATTTTTTAATTGAAAAGGATAAAAACGATGGCACATTCTAGCAAATGTCTGGCAGTTATTTAACTGCAACTTTTATCAGTTAAGAATACTCTAAAGTTGCTAATAAAGTATTGAGTAAAACAATCACGTCATCCGCTTCACGCGCATCAACATGAATGACTGGCCACGGGTCTCCACGTTCTTCTAGTGCCTGATAATAATCATCAATTGAAGGTTGAGTTGATTCATCAAAATGAGAAACACCGACTACTGCCGCACTTTTCTGTAAAAAAGCAGCATTTAAATTAAGAAAATAATCTAACTCGCCCAATGGGTCTTCATGGGTGTTATCTATCAATATAATTAAACCCAACGCGCCTTCAGTTAAAATATGACACATAAAATCAAATCGACGCTGACCTGGAGTACCATACAGAAAAATCTTCTCACCTCCGTCTAAGGTAATTTCGCCATAATCCATGGCAACCGTAGTGGTCTTTTTTCTTCTTACTACGCTATCTTCTGTCGGTACAGCTTCTGTTGAGATGGGATCAACTTCACTAATTACTTTTATCGCAGTAGTTTTACCTGCCCCAACACATCCTGTAAAAACAAATTTTATTTTGTGCTGTTCATTCATTATTTATAACTACATTTATTGTTTAAGACGCTTGCTAATTTTTGCAAACAACTGTCGCTTATCATTATCTAGTTTCTTTTCAAAAACATCGACTTGTTGTACATGCTCAATAAGACCTATTGCTTTACAAGCATTATAAAAATTATAAATCTGCTCAATAGGTATTTTGGTTTGTTTTTGCACTGTACTTAAATCAACAGAATTACTTTGCATATAAGCAGCCAACTTAATTAGTTCTCGACAACCTGGCAAATTAATATCAGGCCACCGCTTTAAGTGTACAATATCATGCTCATTATAGCCTTTGATTACTTGTCCTAAAGAACAGCTAAAAGTAACGCACCAGATTAAATGCCCTAAAGGACGAGGCTTTAACTGTTCTTGCGCCACTTTTTTCTGAAATACAGCCGTTGACAATTTATCATGTGGAAATTGGCTTTCTAAATCAGAAAAAAAAGGTTTTAACTGTTCCAGGTTATTTTTACTGTAATAAGTTTTTTCAGCAAGATTTATATATAGAGCACCTTTTTCAACAGTGTTTTTAACATCAAAACAATAATTCAGTTCCTCAGTAGATAACAAAAATTTTAAAAATCCCTTCTCAGGGTCATAGTAATTTGTATCGGCAGCCGTCTCATTTTCTTTACTCTGTAAAGAACTTTTAGTTGGGATTTTATTTTTGGCTTCTTCACTGGATAAACTTTCATCTGTTTGGGAAGGTTTGTAGGTATCAGATAAATGATTAAATAATTCTATTAGCGAACGCATAGAAGGAATATTATCACTACTCACCAGCAACTCATTATCCCCACCTGTCTCTGTTTGCAAACAAAAAATACAACGTGAACCAGGCAAAGACTTTAACAAATCATGCTGATCCATTTGAGCTCTTGACTGATTTTTAAACAAATAAAAATCTGCCGCTACGTCAGAATCAATAAGCATCCATTTTGCTTTTAAACGAATTTCAGCAAGATCAAGGATAGATCTAAAATTTGCTTTAGCAATATCATCAAAATCAATAAGCTTAAAACTCAAGAAAGTGTTTGTAACTGTATTTTTAGTCAAACTCCATTTCCTTTTTAAAAATTATTATTGAGGTTATCGACCTTACTAAAAAAATATATTTTAAGCAAGATAGCGTTATCATATTATTTTAAGAAAAACAGCTATAGCTCCTGATTTTACACTTGTAGTGTTTTTCTACAGCCTAAACGTCAAATTGACCAGCTCATTGAGTTAATCGACCGTTTTATTTTTAGCTTTAATATCACTGAAAATTTATGAGCGTCATATTAATCGTCCCAAAAGTTCTGGCAGAGTATTTTGACACTCTTTTATTAACACATATTGTAGCCCGTATGAAACGAAGTGTAACAGTGTGCCTAGCATGGACTAAAACTAATTACCTGAAAGGAGGTAATCGGAAAGAGTAACGATAAC
>JAGLUC010000469.1 GCA_023134955.1 Methylococcales bacterium
CGGGCTACCTTTTCATTACTGCGAATACTTTTGGAGCGATTAATAATAGCCGTGTCAATAGAATAGCCAAAAGTATTATTGGTTTTGTTCATTATGCTTTTGACTGATAATTATGCCAGGCTTCTTTTTTCGCTTGAGTCCGAATAGTTGTTGATGTTAAGACAAGGGCTTTACATCACAAAACACTGAGACTCAGCAAATTTATCCGCTTCTTTAAGACGGGTTCTTAAGTCTTTTGAATGTTCAGGATCACGAAATACAGCACCATTCTCACCTGGTGTTTTCTTTAAGTAAGAAAAAGTTTTAGCACCTTCGTATTCAGCAAAGGTTAATTTCTCTGCAATTTTGTCAATTTTACAGCCACAGGCATATTGGTTGATATAGGCTTTGCTTCCAGTTAACCCCCCATGTTTTGCAATGCAGTTAAAGACATATTCAATACGATCACGGGTTGGGTAATCATTAACAAAAGTAGAAATATTTGATTGATTTGTGGTTGCACAGCCAGAAATTAAGGCAGTTAAAGCAATTGATAAGATTATTTTTTTGTTCATGTTTTTATAAAATAAGAGAGTAGAGAGGTTAAGGAGCGTGTATGAAATAACTTTGATAATTTGGAAGTGAGACTTTAGTCTCGCTCAAGTCAGGCGAGGCTGAAGCCTCACTTCCTGTGATGGGTGTGATTTTAATTTCATGCACGATTCCAAGTGCTTAATTATACCTAATTTAAAACAGGCAGCTTTCCTGAAATTATTCTTCAACACCAAAATCGACAATTTGTTTGAGTGTTTTGTTCATTTCTTTTGCAAAATCATTAAGCTGTTTATTATCGGTATCACTGGGAAGTAAATGTATTTTGACGATTGTTTTTCCCTCAAAAGCATAGGTCACAATATTACAGGGCATGTAACTGACAGCGTGGGGCGATAGTAATAATAAGGTCTTGGCATGGGTTAAATTACAAAACTGAATAGTATCGTAATCAGGAAAATCTTTTGTGCCTCTGTCACGGATGACTTTTCCCACCCGACTATGTCCAGTAATGCGGAAATTATGTTCAGCAATGGCAATTTCCAATTCGGCTAAAACATCATCGTAAGGCTTTAAGGTCTCCGCTTGGTAATAGGGGATAAGCTCACTATTTTGAGGTGATTGAGCAGCACAGCTTGCAATAAAAATTAAACTTGAGAGAATGAGCAATCTAATTAACATAGATAGTATTTAGCATATGAATAAAGTAACAGGTGTTGTTCTTGCTGGCGGTTTAGCACGACGCATGAATAATCAAGATAAGGGTTTAGTCATTTATCATAACAGACCTATGGTGAGTTATGCAGTTGATGCACTATCTAAAGTTGCTGCTCCTGTTTTCATTAATGCTAATCGCAATCTTGCAGAATATCGACAATTTTCTTGTCAGGTGATTACTGATAAAACCGATACCTTTGATGGACCTTTAGCAGGTATTTTATCGGCGATGGAATATGTTAACAGCGGTGATTTAATCGTTATGCCGTGTGATTCCCCCTTGATTAAAGCTAAGCATTTACAAAAATTACTGGATGCCTTGTCTGATGAAAAAATTGATATTGCAGTGGCTTTTGATGGAGAGCGTATGCATCCAGTTTTTTTAGCATTAAGGTCAGATTTAAGACAAAGTCTGGAAAAATACTTGGCAGGGGGTGATCGTAAAATTATTTTATGGTTAAAACAACACCGATTAGTAACAGTTGATTTTAAAGATCATGCAGAGGTGTTTTTAAATATAAATACCTTGTCTGAATTAGATGCTTTGGAGAACAGCAGAGATGAGTAAAATAAAAAAACCAGAAATGACCGATGCTGGTTTAGGTTTTTCAAAACCCGCTATTGCTATAGATGAAAGAGGTAATAGTCGACAAGTCGAATTAGTGGGGGAGCGAGCGCTGACTATTTATGTTGATAAACAAGAAATTGTAACTTTAATGACTATGGGTACACATCCTGAATTGTTGACTTTAGGCTATTTAAAAAACCAGGGCTTCTTTGAGCATATCAATGAAATAAAACTGGTGCAGGTGGATTGGGAAACTGAAGCCGTTGCCGTGGTTACTAATCATGAAAATTCAGACTTTTCTGAACAAATGAAGCAGCGAACAGTAACAACTGGTTGTGGCCAAGGTACCGTATTTGGCCGATTAGTGGATAAATTAAAGAATATCACTATCTCGCCGTTAAACTTTAAGCAAAGTACGCTTTATGCTTTGTTAGATTCACTCAAAGCCCATAATGAAGTGTATAAAAAAGCAGGGGCAGTCCATGGTTGTGCATTATGTACAGCAAGTGAAATTGATTTTTTTATAGAAGATGTTGGCAGGCATAATGCCGTTGATGCTATTGCTGGCTATATGTGGATTAATGGATTAGCCGGTGAAAATAAAATTTTCTATACCACTGGACGACTCACTTCGGAAATGGTGATTAAAATTGCGCAAATGGGTATTTCAATTTTATTGTCGCGATCAGGTGCTACACAAATGGGTCTGGATATGGCAAAACAGGCTGGTATAACCTTAATATCGCGAGCCAGAGGCAAGCATTTTATGGTGCTAAATGGTGCTAGAAACATTAAATTTAATATGGATATGACGTACAATTAAAAGTATCGCCCAAATACTTGTCGTCTTTAATTTATTCCATCATATTATGGAATGGTATAAAAAACAAAAGCTTATCAATCATTATGAAGTGGTATTATGTTTATTGAACTTAGTAGCAGTACTCCTCTTGCCAACATACTGACAACAACATATGACCCACTTTTAGTTGCACTTTCTATTTTAATTGCGATATCTTCTTCATTTAGTGCATTTGGAATTTCTGAAAGAGCAGCTTCTACATCTAAAAAAACCAGTAAAATTGCATGGAACTTATTTGGAGCAACTGCAATGGGGTTTGGGATTTGGGCGATGCATTTTATGGGAATGCTGGCTTTTCATTTACCTATTCCAGTGTCGTATAACATTAGCATTACAATTCTATCTGTTATTCCAGCAATATGCGCTTGTAGTGTTGTGTTATGGATGATGACTCAAAAAGAGTTTACTTATAGTCGTTTATTGTTTTCAGGTGTATTGCTAGGTTCTGGTATCGGGGCTATGCATTATACGGGGATGATGGCTATGCAATTAAATGCGAGCATGATTCACAATACAGGGGTATTTTACCTGTCATTATTGGTTGCGGTGATATTAGCTACAGTTGCATTAAAAATCAATAATATTGCTGTTAACCGAGATGAATATTATTTTTTAAATAAAAAACAAATCAGTGCTGCTATTGTTATGGGGGTTGCCACGTCAGGCATGCATTATACGGCTATGCAGGCAGTATATTTTATCCCTCTACAATCAACTAACCTTATTATTACTCAAGATATTAATAGCTTAGCCATAATGGTCGGTGTGGTTATGTTTATTATTTTAGTTTTTGCAATGCTTATTCCTCATTTATTGAGATTTAAACAGATAACTAAAGAGCTTTATTTGCATGTGGAAAGCTTGAATGAGAGTAAAGCAAAGATACAGGCGATCATTGACTCGTCATACGATGCTTTAATACAGATTGATTCAACAGGAAAAGTAATTGGCTGGAGTCGGCAAGCTGAAAAAATGTTTGGCTGGATAGAAAATGAAATTTTAGGGCGGAAACTTGATGGGTTTATTGTTCCTGTTCGATACCGCAAATCATATTTTAAAGAAATAACAAAGTTTTTAGCTAGAGACGAAGAGAAGCATATTAATAAAATAATTGAGAGCAAGGCAATTAATAAAAATGCTGAAGAGTTCCCTGTAGAGTTTATTCTTGCAGCCGTTAAAATAAAAAAAGGCTTTGAATTTAATGCTTTTGTTCGAGATATTAGCGATCGAAGAAAAGCAGAGGAAAACCTGTTATTGTTTGCCAGTATTTTTAGAGATATTCGTGATGGCATTATTATTACTGATATTAAAGGGGCGATAATAGATGTAAACCCTTCTTTTTGTAAAATCACTGGCTATTGTAAAGATGAGGTGCTTGGTAAAAACCCCAATATGCTTAATTCAGGGAAACAAGATGCCGATTTTTATAAAAAAATGTGGCTTTTACTTGAACATCATGGACATTGGCAAGGAGAAGTATGGAACTGTAAGAAAAATGGAGAACTTTATGCTGAAATATTGACTATTTCAGCATTAAAAAATGATAGCGGTAAAACATTACATTATGTTGGTTTATTTACCGATATTACCAAAAGAATACAGCAGGAAGTTGAGTTACAACAATCTAAAGAAGATGCAGATAAGGCTAATAGAACTAAATCAGAGTTTTTAGCTAATATGAGCCATGAATTACGAACTCCCATGCATGCTATTTTAAGCTTCTCTAAAATAGGTATTAAAAAGTTAGATACAGCAGATAAAGAACAATTGCATAAATATTTTTCTAATATTGAAATAAGTGGTGAGCGTTTATTGGGATTGCTGAATGAATTGCTAGATTTGTCAAAATTAGAATCAGGAAAGATGGAGTTGAATATAAATTATCATGATCTCGTCACTGTTTTTAAAAATTGCCAGCTAGAGCAAGATCAATTAATGAAAGATTCATCAATTAAATTACAAATTAATAAGCCTTTATATCCAGTTACTGGTCATTTTGATGCGCCTCGTATAGGACAAATTATGACTAACCTTTTATCTAATGCCATAAAATTTAGTCCGAAAGCAAGTTTAATTACAGTCACAATAGATAAAGTTGGAAATCAGGATTTATTTTTTTCCATAAAAGATCAGGGCATTGGTATTCCAGAAAGTGAATTAGATGATGTTTTTGATGCTTTTGTTCAGAGTAGTAAAACCAAAACAGGCGCAGGTGGTACAGGACTGGGTCTGGCTATTTGTAAACAAATAATGAAAGCTCATAATGGGGAAATTTGGGCAGAATCAACATCTGAGGGTGGCGCATTATTTAAGTTTGTTATTTGATCAAAGCATTTAATACTTCAACACTTAACGGTGATGTAGCCTTGTTAAAAGTATGGGTTGTTTTTATTTTATTGGGAATTTAATCCAAAAAGTACTGCCTTTTCCAAGGGTGCTGTAAACACCTATCTCGCCATTTAACGCTGCCATTATCTTTTTGCATATAGTCAGCCCAACACCTGTTCCTTCAATAGTTGAATTGGCAGCACCCAGGCGTTCAAAAGGTTGAAATATTTGGCTTATTTGTTCTTCTGTTAGACCCTTTCCAGTATCGCTTATTTTAATCGTTAAGGTATTGTCTACTGATTCAGAACTTAAAGTGATATGCCCAGATGGACAATTATATTTTATGGCATTAGATAAAATATTGATAATGACTTGTTTTAATCGGGTGGGGTCTGTTACTAGAGCGCAGTCATTTTTTATGCTGATTTCATCATTAATGACAATATTTCTTTTGTCTACCAAGGGTTTAACCAAGTCCAAGCAACTAGTCAGGATAGTAGTTAACGAGCAGGGTTGATAATCTAAATCTATATAGCCACTTTCAATTTTTGATAATTCCAGGATTTCTGTAATTAAGGTTAATAGATGCTGTCCTGCCGTTAAGATAGCATCATTTGAGTCTTTGTGAGAGGGACTCAGTTCATCCATATCCATTAACTGAGAGAAGCCTAAAATAGCATTCAATGGTGTGCGTAATTCATGGCTCATATTGGATAGAAATTCTGATTTTGCCTGGTTAGCTTTTTCAGCAGCTTCTTTGGCAATTAATAAATCCTGGGTTCTTTGCTTAATTTGTTGTTCTAAATCAGATTGATAATGCTTAAGTTGTTGGTCTCGTGATTCAAGTACCGTTAACATTTGATTAAAGCTGGTAATTAAATCACCAATTTCATCCTCACTAATTTTCTTAACACGCGATGAGTAGTCTGCTTGTTCACGTATATCATGAATAGACTTATTTAAAGCGAGCAATGGTCTGGTAATAATTATCTGTAAAATTTCTGTTAAAAGTAAAATTATAGGGAATGCCACAATAATAATTATTAAAGAGAGAGACAGGTAGGATTGAAAATATTTAGAGGCTTGCCTTAAGTTTGATTCTATAAACAATGTACCTATTTGTTTGTCATTGCTTATGATTGGGTGGAAATAATCCAGATACTCTTGATTCAGATAATGGGTGAAGAAATACCCTTGTTTTTTAAAAGCATAGTTGGGTAGAGGGCTAGGTGCTAATGTTGAATGGTATTGAGCAAAGATTTCTTCCGTTTCATTATATAAAATAGCTACTTGAATATCAGTTGTGGCATTTAAGCTTTTTAATATTTGTTGAGCGGTGACTGGATCATTAAAAACGAGTGATGCTGATAGATTATAAGATATTGATTTTGCAAGTATCTTTGTGTTTTCAAATAAGCTACCTCTATGTTTATTAAAATTAAAAATGCCTATGACTAATAGGGCTGAAGTTAAAGATATAAAACTGACAAGTAATATGGCTAATCGTAGTTTAGATTTAAAAGAAATATATCGTTGCTTCATTTTTAGTCAACTATAGTTGCTAAGTTTAATAAGGTTGATTTGATTTTTAACCCAGACTGTTCAACCCTTTTAAGGTTAATTAATAGTTTTAAGTGTTGATCATCTTGCCGTATTTCAATCATTCCTCCTAGAATTGCAAAATCTTTTTTGTCGCTAACAAATAATATAGGTAATTTGGTGTTTTTTAGCAGTTTGGTTGCTAAGGTATGATACTCGGAAGCACTAATGTAAACAATGTAACAGTTTTCAATATTTTTAAAGTTTGTTAGTTTAATAACTTTAAAAGCTCTGTTATTAATCTGTTCATCTACCACTGTTAAGCTTAATAGTTCAGTCAGTTTCTGGTTAGTATTTAAACAAATAGTAAATTCACTCTGATCTGATTGAAAAGATGAGTCAGGCCAACTGACATAACTGGAAAAGTTATATAAAAAAGCCATTTTTATTTGCTCAATTGAAGCGCTATGAACATTAGATTGCAACAATAGAAAAACAGCTAAAATCTTGAAAAAAGATTTTATAAGTTTGTTAAGGAATGCATATGGAATAAGTTCGACAACAGGCGTAGATTTTTTATTCGTATTCAAGGCGAAGAAACGGGAGCATAGTAAACTATGTAACTGTTTCTTCAACGTATTACGCCAAGGATGGTGTGTATTAGAGCAATGCAGGAGCAATTGCCGAGAAGACGGATAAAAAAACAAGCCTATTGTTGACGTTATTTTATGCACGTTCCTTAGAGTCAGAAATTCCATTCAACCTTTCCATAAACACCCCTTTCTACCTGGCTACTTCTACTTAAAGTAATATCATTGCCAAATTCAGGATGTTGATTATCTAAAAGGTTTTGAGCAACCACGGAAAGTTGTATTGATTGAATAGGTTTCCAGGCAAGACGAGAATCAAGGGTAAAATAGCTGGGTATTGTGAAATCAGGGATGGAATCTACATAACGAAACCAAAGGTTCCAATCTAAATTAGGTAAAACATTTAATGTTGAAAGCACTGAAAACTTATGATGAGGGCTTTGTCTTTCAGCATTTTCAGGAAAATTGCTATCACCATTTTCAGCATGTAACTGCATTTGTAAATAGCTGTAATTGGCATTAATGTGCAGTTTATTCATAATATGCCAGGTTAATGTTAGTTCTGCACCATAGGTTTCTCCTGACATGTCTGTATGTAAAAAAATGGGTTGAACAAAATGAGTTCCAGAGTCATCAAGGAAAGGTGTACCAGGTTGAAAGTTTCTCAGATTATTATAAACATTATAAAAAGCAGTCAAGTCAAAGGAAAGGCTGTCAATAGGTTTAATGCGATAACCCAGTTCATAGGCAATAAGCTTTTCTGATGCGCGTCCAATGCCACCTGTTAAAGAAATGGTAGTAGGTAAAGGGACACTGGCTGATGGAGCAATGATTCGTTGGTTGATAACACCTCCTTGTTCCGCTAATGAAGAAGTTCTAACGGCTCTGGATATGCTGACCCAAATGGATTGCTGTGTCGTCGGTGTCCATATAAGACGAGCACTGGGTTGTATTTCAAAGCCACTGAAATCATTATGTTCAAATTTGGAACCCAATGTAAAAACCAGTTCTTCATCAATTAAGGTTATTTCATCTTGTACAAATAAGTTAAATAAATTACTTTCTTCTTGTTTAAGGGTAGGGGTAATAGCAAACGAGCCCCTGTTTCTTGAGTTAATTAAACGGTATCCAGTCCCCCATGTTAAGTTTTGATTTTCAGTAAAAGGCAGGATGTGTTGAAAATCAATATCAAAAGTATGGTGTGTTTGATGTAATTCAATATAGTCATTATCTGTAACATCATAATAAACTTGTAGGGTTGTTGACTCATTTTTAGCTAGTTGTTTGTTCCA
>JAGLUC010000047.1 GCA_023134955.1 Methylococcales bacterium
GTTCAGGACAGGACGTGTAGATACTAAAAAAACTCTATACTATATATAAAGCATTGATTAGCTGATCAAAAGAATTTCTAAACGCCTCACTCCTAATAATTGGTATAGAATATGCTGTGTTTTAAGTTATCAATTCAAATACTGCCATCCCTTTATTGTGTATAAAAAGATACTTGCTCATCTTAATGAAGCTATTTTGTTATTTAATCATCAATTAATACTGACTTATATAAATTCTGCTGGCGAGATCTTACTGTCTGATAGTAGCAATCACTTGCTTGGGCTGAGTGCTATCCAACTATTTAAAAGCTCTGACTCGGCTCTTTTAATTGATCTACAACAATGCCTGTCAACTAAGGAACCTTTAGTCGATAGAGAACTAAATCTAGTTCATTTAAACCACTCAATGACTGTTAATTTTGGTGCTACACCTATCTTAGAGGATGGTCAGGTCAATGAAATCGTAGTCGAACTTCAACAAGTCGATAGACAGCTTCGTATTACCAAAGACGAACAACTTTTTGCCCAACAAACTGTCAGTCAAATGTTAGTTAAAGGTCTGGCTCATGAAATTAAAAATCCGCTGGGCGGCATCAGAGGTGCAGCTCAATTACTGGATATTGAATTACAAGATCCAGAATTGAAAGAATACACCCAGGTTATTATTCAAGAATCTGATCGCTTAAAGTCTCTTATGGACAAAATGCTAGGACCTAACAAACCCTCAAAAAAAGAGTCTTTAAATATCCATGTGGTACTCAACCGCATACATCAGTTAATCAATGTTGAAGCCAATAGTATAACCATAAAAACAGATTATGACCCTAGCATTCCAATGTTAAAAGCCGATAAAAACCAACTCATTCAGGCAATACTTAATATTGTTCAAAATGCGGTACAAGCAATGAATAATACAGGGATATTAATTCTTAAAACACGTATCCAACGCCATATGACAATTGGTCGTAAATTCTATAAATTAACTGCCAGAATTGATATTATTGACAATGGGCATGGTATTGAGCCCAATTTAATGAATCAAATATTTTACCCCATGATAACTAATCGAGCTGATGGAACTGGACTTGGTCTATCTATCGCACAGTCGTTAATTAATCAGCACAATGGTCTTATTGAGTGCGAAAGTGAACCAGGTAACACCCGATTTTCAATCTATCTACCGCTGGAGAACAACCATGTCTAAAATTGATAACGTATGGATTGTTGACGACGACAAATCTATCATCTGGGTTCTTGAAAAAGCTTTACAGAAGGCGGACATCAATACCAAAAGTTTTTCTAAAGCATCCAATTTATTAGATGCTTTAGATAATGAGCAACCCAATGCACTTATTACTGATATTAGAATGCCTGGCATGGATGGCTTTGATCTATTAAAAAAAGTTCAACATAGCTACCCTGACCTGCCCGTTATTATTATGACGGCACACTCTGATTTAGACAGTGCTGTTTCTGCATTTCATGGCGGTGCTTTTGAATACCTGCCTAAGCCTTTTGATATACATGAAGTTGTTGAAGTTGTGCAAAGAGCCTGTGCTCACAGTAAGCAATCAACCCCCGAACAACATTCATCTGAAAAAACAGAAGATACCCCTGAGATTATTGGTGAAGCACCTGCTATGCAAGAGGTTTTTCGTGCAATTGGTCGATTAGCACGCTCACACATTACGGTTTTGATTAATGGTGAATCGGGCACAGGTAAAGAGCTTGTTGCTAAAGCACTGCATCGCCATAGTCCAAGAAATAAAAAACCCTTTATTGCTTTAAATATGGCAGCCATCCCCAAAGATTTAATGGAGTCTGAACTCTTTGGGCATGAAAAAGGCTCTTTTACAGGTGCACATACAAGACGAGCTGGTCGTTTTGAGCAAGCAAACGGAGGTACGCTATTTTTAGACGAAATTGGCGATATGCCTGCTGAATTACAAACCCGGTTATTGCGAATACTTTCTGACAATGAGTTCTATCCCATTGGCGCACATAACTCAATTAAAGCCGATGTCCGCATTATTGCAGCAACTCACCAAGACCTTGAGTCTTTGGTTAAAAAAGGCTTGTTTAGAGAAGATTTATTTCATCGGCTAAATGTTATTAGAATTCACATCCCCCCCTTACGTGAACGCAAACAAGATATTCCTATTTTAATGCGACACTTTTTAAATTCAGCGGCCATTGAGTTAAATACTGAAGTCAAACTATTAAAACCTGATACAGAAGCCTATTTAAGCGCACTACCCTGGCCTGGCAATGTTAGACATTTAGAAAATATTTGTCGCTGGTTAACGGTTATGGCGGCAGGAAGAGAAATCCACATGGAGGATCTTCCGCCTGAGTTAACTCCTCAACAAAATGAAAACATTAGCAATGATGCTGAAAACTGGAAAAATCAACTTGAGAATACTATAAAACAAAAGTTATTAAGCAACCAGGTGGATATAGCAAAAACCATTATTCAACAAGTTGAAAGCATACTGATTAAAGCGGCTTTACAGCATACATCAGGAAAAAAAAATGAGGCTGCTTTATTACTAGGTTATGGAAGGAATACGCTAACTCGAAAAATCAAAGAGTTAAGTATTTGATAAAAACTCGACTCACTTACAATCGAGTTTCTTATCCTTTTTATCAGCAATAGCCATTGGTTTTTTTATACTCTTTGCACCCAAAAAGCACATAACGTGAGGACAATAAAACCTTGATTTCACTCCGAAGCACAGGGATATGTAGTGTCACTTGAAGCAGGATGCTGGTTGTGACTGTTAAATCAAGGCTACGAAAAACCTGGCATGATAATATACAAGTTATTAGTTATTCATTTGCCCTATAAACAAAGGCATCATCCAATAACAAGTCAGACTAATCATAATTACTCCTATAATATTTAACATAATCCCTATCTTAACCATTTCAAATACTTTTATTTTTCCACTGCCAAATATAATAGCATTAGGTGGGGTTGCGACTGGCAACATAAAGGCACAGGAAGCAGATAAAACTGCCGGCAACATCAACCACATAGGTGAGATACCTATTACTTTTGCAGTCGAAAGTAAAATTGGCATGACTAGCTGAGTTGTTGCGGTATTTGAGGTTAATTCTGTTAATAAATTCATCCCAGCCGAGACGGTTAAAATAATGATAGGTAATGATACTGATTTTAAGCCTTGTAATTGCCCTGCCAGATAAGCTGATAATCCACTTTCAGAAAACCCGAACGCCAGTGCAAAACCACCACCAAATAACAAAACAATTGACCAGGGTAATTGGGGAAAAACTGTTTGATCTAAAATACTGGTTTTTTCTCCATTTTCGCTTGTCGCAGGGATAAAAAACAGCACTGTTGCCATGGCAATAGCGACACTACCATCATCTATCATTTTTCCAAATGACAGATAATGACTCCAGCCCATAAAATTAAAAACACCTATGTCAATTCCTTTTCTGGTCATCCATAGGCTTGCTGTCATCATAAAAACGACTAACACTGATTTTTCTGCATTAGTAATTTTTCCTAATTGTTTTTTTTCTTCAACCACAACCTGTTTTAAATCACTTACACTAGGCAAGCCCCTCAAATAAAACAATTTAATCATACCTGAAAGCACTATCAGCATACTCATGCCGATGGGAACGGCTAACATCATCCATTGAGAAAAACCAATTGATACATCATTAATACGTTGATAAAAACTGGCAAAAACCAAGTTAGGCGCAGTGCCTACCAAGGTCATCATGCCGCCGATTGATGCGGAATAAGCGATAGATAACAATAATCCCACGGTAAAACGATGGACTTGTTCAGCAGATAGGAATTTTTCATAGCGAGAAATAATGGCTAATGCAATGGGAAGCATCATCAGTGTACTGGCTGTATTAGAAATCCACATAGACAGCCCTGCGGTTGCAAGCATAAAACCAAGAATCAGTTGAAATGGATGGGCACCAAATACGCCAAGTATATTAAGTGCTATGCGTTTATGTAAATTCCATTTTTGCATCGCCAGTGCAATCATAAAGCCACCGATTAATAAAAAAACCGTTGAGTTCATGTACTGGCTTGCTGTCGCTTTACTGGATGCAATACCAAGCAAAGGAAAAAGTGTTAAGGGTAAAAGTGCAGTTGCTGCGAGAGGTATAGCTTCTGTTACCCAAAAAACCGACATCATAACAGCTATTGCAGCCATTTTGTTGGTCTGTTCGTTTTCACCAAAATCAGCAAATATTAAAATTATCAGGGGAGCAATAAGACCAACGGTCAAGCCTATCCTTTTTATCATTTATTTACTTATCTCATTTACGGCATACTCATTAAATAGTAGGTTATATCTTATCTAGAAAGTGAGACTTTAGTCTCACTAGACTCATGGAGGCTAAAGTCTCACTTCCAGAAACCTTATTTCAAATGATATTGGGGACTAAACTCATGAACCGCATCGACCATTGCTTTGACATGTTCCGGGTTTACATCAGGCAAAATACCATGACCTAAATTAAACACATGTCCTGAGCCATTGCCATATTTTTGCAAAATAGTTGCTACTTTTTTCCTGATACTTTCAGGGCTTGCATAGAGAGAAATTGGATCCATATTACCTTGTAAAGCAACTTTATCACCCACTCGTGCGCGAGCTATAGCAATATCTGTCTGCCAGTCCAGACCTAAGGCACTATATCCAGCTTCTGCCATATCTTCTAACCATAAACCGCCACCCTTGGTGAAGAAAATAGTAGGGACTTCTTGTCCATCAATATTGGTTTTAAGTAATGATCTAACCTGCTTGGCGTAATTTAATGAGAACTCATTATAATCTTCGGTAGAAAGCATTCCACCCCATGTATCAAAAACCATTACTGCTTGTGCGCCAGCTTCTATTTGGGCATTTAAATATGAAGCAACTGATTGTGCCAGTTTATTTAGCATTTTATGCATCAGCTTAGGCTGCTCATACATTAAACCTTTTACCTTTTGAAAGCTTTTACTACTCCCCCCTTCAACCATATAGGTCGCAAGTGTCCAGGGGCTTCCAGAAAAACCGATTAACGGCACACGACCTTGCAAGTTTTTTCTAATTAAACTTACTGCATCAACCACATAGCGCAAATCAATATCAGGGTCTGGAATGGGTAATTTATCAATATCACTGGCTGTTTTAATCGGGTTTTTAAATTTAGGACCCTCTCCTTCACTAAAATAAAGACCTAAACCCATCGCATCCGGGATGGTTAAAATATCTGAAAACAAAATAGCTGCATCAAAATCAAAACGCTCTAAGGGTTGAAGAGTTACTTCACAAGCTAGTTCTGGATTTGTACATAAATTTAAAAAACTACCTGCTTTTGCTCTTATTTCCCTATACTCAGGCAAATATCGTCCAGCTTGACGCATCATCCATACAGGTGTTCTATCAACTGGCTGTTTCAATAAAGTTTTAATGAAAATATCGTTTTTTAAAGGGGTCATATTTTGTATTATGGTTTTAATTCTTTTTGTAAGTTTTTAAATTGTCTCACCCATGACTTTCTAAATTCAACAGGTAATAATTTCATTTTATTTAAAGCTATTTCTGTACTTGCAAAAGAACCATAAACTAATATATATTTTTTCTGCCCATTCTGTTTTATCTGAAAAAACTTAATATCGTTTTGAATCTTTTGATTCTTGTTAAAAAAAGAAGACAAGGCTTGCGGTGTTGAAAGAACCATCAACTGTATCGTATAGTTTGTTTGTGGTTGGTTTAAAGCCCAGTCACTATTATCTTTTTCAGCAGCTAACTTTTTTGGCTCAATTTTTTTAACTTGTTTAACCGTTTCCTTTTCTTGTTTGACTATATTAACAGTTTTAATTTTTTTCTGAGCAATTGGACTCTCAATTATTATCTCAGTAACGGGTTTTTTCTTTACTTCCAATACACCTTCTTTTGATTCTGGCTTTAAAGCCCTATGCTCTACAATAATATCTAAACCATCCTCCAGTTGTTCTTTATGTTGCTGATTTTGGAGATTTACTTCATCAACATTCTTGTCATGGGCATTTTTTAGTTGATTATCTTGCATAGCTAATCCATTAATCAACTCATTTACGCTACCATTAGTTACTTTTTTATCTATAGCCAACTCCGACTTTAACAAGCTAAGCTTTGAAGACAATACCTTTGTTTTTAGCTTTTCTGTCGAAATATCAGGGACTTTATTGTCATCTAAACCTGAATTTAATTCCGTTTTATCATAACTCAGATAAGTTATTAAAAATGCAAGGAAAACAGAAATAACAACCATAACAAGCCACTTATAACCTCCAGTTGCAGGAGTATTTACTATTACAGGTAATTCAGAGACGATTTTCCCAGGAATACCATGAGTAAGACGAAAAGCTTTCTCGACTAAATGATTATCAATTTGATTAAACTGTATTAAGGGATCGGGTTGAGCAGACAGTTCTTGTAAAAATACAGCACATTGGCTTTCTATTAATGCAGGAATTTCAATAAAATGGCCACTTTCAATGTCTGGGTCTGTATTATTTTTGATGCTTATCTCATCATCTGTTAAGGCATAGACGAATCTTAAACAGCTGGTTGCTTCAGCATACTGAATTAATGTTGAAATTAATCCAGCTACTAATAATCCTGAATTATCTATAATGATAACAATTTTTTGATTCCGCTTATCTAATTGCGGCAATATCAATGGTAAATCTAGTTTTGCATATTCAATATATTGCTGTTTTAGAAACTGGCTTAATTGCTGTTGAATATTTTCAAAACTTAAATTAGCTGAGGCCGTAATTGAGAACATTGGCCATTGACCTTTTTTACGCTGCTTTAATTCATTCAATAAGCTGGTTTTTCCAATGCCATTCGCACCACAAATCACCAGTGTTTGTTTCAGGTTGGCAATCAAATGTACCAGTAAATCCAGTTTCTGTGATCGCTCTGCTGTAATTAACGATGATTCAACAGAGCGTGCACGACCCATCTGACCATTACTTATATGATAAATAAATGAATCATTATCCTGCATAACTTCTCAATGTCTGCTCAAGCAATGACTGCTCAACACTAACGGGCAAGGTCGCTTTACCTATGGATTCAAGTAAAATCAATCTTATCTTTCCATCAATATTTTTCTTATCAACAGCCATTAAATCAATATATTGCTCAACAGCCATTTCTTTTGGTGGCACAACGGGTAATTTTGCTGATTTTAATAATGCAATAATTCTGTCTACTTCTTCTTTGCTCAGCCAGCCCATCCGTTTAGACAAATCAGATGCAAAACCGATACCAATAGCAACCGCCTCACCATGAAGATATTTTCCATAACCCATCCCTGTTTCTATTGCATGTCCAAAGGTATGTCCTAAATTTAAAATTGCCCGAATACCTGATTCAAACTCATCTTCAGCAACAATTTCAGCTTTATTGGCACATGATCGCTCAATCACATAAGCCAAAGCATTACTATCTCTTTGCAATAACAAGCTCATATTATTTTCCAACCATTCAAACAATACCAGATCCCGAATAAGTCCATACTTAATAATTTCTGCAATCCCTGCAATTAATTGCCTATCATCCAGAGTATTTAAAACATCCATATCAGCCAATACACACTGAGGTTGATAAAAAGCGCCAATCATATTTTTCCCTAAAGCATGATTAACGCCTGTTTTGCCGCCTACTGATGAATCAACTTGCGCCAGTACGGTAGTTGGAATCTGGATAAAAGGAATGCCTCGTTGATAACAAGCTGCCGCAAAACCACCCATATCGCCAATTACCCCTCCTCCAAGTGCGATTAATGTGGCACTACGATTAAACTTACTTTCTAATAACTTATCAAAAATTTTAGTGACATATTCCAAGGTCTTAAACTGTTCACCATCAGGAAGCTCAATTACTTCCACTTGAAACCCATCTAAATGCTTTAACACAGAATTTAAATAAATAGTGCCGACAGTTGTATTTGTCACCACTATGACTTGCCTGGATTTTATATGCTTGACTAATAATTCCTTTTCTTGCAACAGTCCTGAGCCAATATAAATAGGGTATGACTTTTCTTTTAACTCTACTTGTAACTGTTTCATTTATTTATAAATCTAAAGCTGAATATGCATCTAAAATATTTTGTACCACTGTTTTACTCTGCATAGAACTGGTTTCTATTTTAAAATCAGCGCAGGCTAAATAATGTGCTTCTCTTTCTGCAAATAACGCCTCAACCCGTGCTCTTGGATTTTCAATATTAAGTAAAGGTCTTTGCTTATCCCTTTTGGTTCGCTGTAAAATTTTATCCACTGAACATTGTAAATAAACCACAAAACCATTATCTTTTAACGCTTTACGATTTTCTTCTCTTAAAATAGCACCCCCGCCTGTTGCCAGTACAATGCCATTTATTTGAGTCAGTTCCTCAAGCATATTTTGTTCACGAATTCTAAAACCCTCTTCGCCTTCGTATTCAAAAATTGTTGCTATATCAACCCCTGTTTGCTCTTCTATCGCCTTATCACTGTCATAGAAGGGGTGATGCAAGGCTTTGGCTAATTGCCTGCCGATGGTTGTTTTACCGGCTCCCATCAGGCCAATTAAATAAATATTATCTGTTTGCTTCATAATTAACCGAGCATATTGTACTCTTCACGCACTTGAATGAGGCATTCTTAAACGTAAAAAGTATAAACCAATAAAAAAGGGGGCATTATGCCCCCTTTTTTGTTTTTTATACAGCCTTGTTATCTTGCTGCTAAAGTATCTTTAACTATTTTTGGTGTTACAAACACTAGCAACTCAGTTTTTGTGTCGCCTAAAATATTTTTAGTAAATAACCAGCCAATTAATGGCAAATCAGCAAAGAAAGGAATCTTATAAGTTATTTTACTTGACGTACCTTCAAAAATTCCACCTAAAACCACCGTCTCACCATTTTTAACTCTAACGATTGTTTCTAGTTCTCGCTTCTCAATACGATCAGTTCCAGGCTGTGGATTATCTTTTTTAATCAATAATTCCATAATCACATCACCGTCAGGTGTAATCTGTGGAGTTACATTTAATTCCAAAACTGCATCTATTAATTCAGTTGTCGTACCATCATCACCACTATTCGACTCATATGGTATTTGTATACCTTGCTTAATGAAAGCCAACTCTCTATCCGAGGTCATAATTCGTGGATTTGCCAGTACCTCGCCTTTATCATCATTTTGCAAAGCAGATAATTCCAGATTAAGTACATAATCAGCTGCTCTAACAAGCGTTGTGCCAAGTGCTCCAACGGGATGGGCATTCATTGCAGTTGCAGCTAGATCAACCATCGTATTATTGACTGTTCTAGTTCCAGTTACAATGTCACCTTCCGTCCCTTCGCCACCAAGAGCAAAAAGTCCTCCTCCAACAGCATGAGCTTTTGCCACTCCAAATCTAACCCCAATCTCTTGGGCAAACCCAGTATTAGCAACCACAATTCTTGCCTCAATCATCACTTGTCGCACAGGAATATCTAGCAGTTCTATCATCTTCCTGACTTCAACAAGCTGCTTAACGGTATCCTTAACAATAAGGGTATTAGTTCTTGCATCAACGGTTGAACTTCCCCGGTATGACAATACACCTTTGGTTTCAGTTTTCTGCTTTGTCTTAGATGATCTACTTGCCGTAGAATTTGCCCCACCAAATATATTGGCTCCAGAAGATTTTGAATTAGAAGACTCTGTTCTAGTAACATTAGCGCCAACCAATAATGCTTGAATCTCTTCCGCTTTAGCATAATTAATTTGAATATATTCTGTTTTTAACGGTTCAAGCTGTTCAATAACCTCTTTAGCCGCTAACTCATCCTGTTCAATTTTAATAATTTCTGCAGTGGGTGCTACCAATACTACATTGCCTGATTTTCTTTTCGACAAACCTTTTGATTTTAAAATCAAATCCAATGCTTGATCCCAAGGTACATCATTCAATCGTAACGTAACATTACCATTCACTGTATCTGCTGCTATTATATTTAAGCCAGTAAAGTCAGCTAAAATCTGCAACACAGAGCGTACTTCAATGTCTTGAAAATTAAAGGTTAATTTTTTACCTGAGTAAGGGAATTTTTCTTTCAATTTTGCTTTTTTCTCTGCCTTAGACATCGGTGCAAAATCAACAATTAACAATCCATCCGATTGATAAGAAGAATACTCATAATTACCATCTACTGGGGTGACAATAACACTAACTCCCGCACCTCTTGGTTTTGCATCAATTTTACGTACTGGCGTAGCAAAATCAGCAACATCAAAACTTTTCACCAAGTCTGTGGGCAGCGTTGTATTAAGAAAGTTTAAAATAACTTTTCCGCCTTTTTCCTTCACATCAACCACTGTATTCGGCGTAGAAAGCCCTAATAATATACGACCTTCTCCTTTTGGTCCTCTACGAAAATCAATGCTTTTAATGGTCTGTTTAGGTAATAAATTGGATATTCTGCGGTCAACCACTTTCTCTCTAACTGTTGACTGCTTCACCAGGTTTGTTGAGCTAACAGGCTTTAATACTACATAAACCTTTTCCCCATCTACTTTAATATCATAGGGTACACTTTCAGTTAAGTTAATAATAACTCGTGTTCGCCCCGATGCCTCTACCACATAAATTGAACCCGCAGCACCTTGATTAACCTGATACAATTTCTTGTCTAAACTATTTTTTACCCCTGCAAAATCCAGAGCAAGTCTAGCAGGATTATCGGTTTGAAATACTTTAGGAGCTATAGCTGAAGCATTCATACTTAATTGAATTTGTATTTTATCTCCTGGTAATGACGAAAAGTTTAATTCTGTCATTGCCAGGTCACTGGCTCTAACGGCAGAAAACTGCATCATCAAAAGCCAAAATCCAACGATTAACCAACCTTGCTTAGGCTGTTTTTGTAATTTATTTATTGTGTTATTTTGCATACTCATTATTAAATCCTTAATTACTCAGCCAGTGCCAATGAAGCTTGTTGCTCACGCCAGGAACCTGGTTTGTCTGAAACTATTTCCATTAACTCAAGTCTATCATCTAAAATTCGAATAATTTCACCATAATTACGTCCCATATGATTGCCTTTTTGAACGCGATGTATGGTTCCATCACTTGCCTTAATCAAAGCCCATAAGCCTTTGTCAATGATTACCGTTCCAACCATTCTTAAGGTATCTAATGAATACCCTTCTAACTCTTCTTTTCTTCGCGATGTATCCGGTCTTATCCCGGATCCCGTCGCAAGACCAAGCGTATCTTTCTCTTCAATCCTTTCAACAGGCTTAAAAGGGTCTCGTAACCCATCAGGGTTAAAAACAAACGGTTCAACAATTTTAATTTCTGGTAATGGTTGAATGATACCCTTGGGTCTAGCCTTAACACTTTTAATATATTGTGTAAGATCACTTGTATCATTATTGGAACAGGCCGTAAGGCTAAAAACACAAAGACAAGATACAATCAATTTAATATTAATTTGATTTTGGAAGAGTCTTTCTTTAGTAAAAACCATTATTTTCTCCCCCGTCTTTTTTTCTTCTTCTTAACTGCACCTACTTCTTCATTATAGGTTTTTATAGTTGCTGTCATATTTAATGCTTTGTTTTTGTCAGGATAAATTTCAACATTATGCACAGTAACAATTCTCGGTAATGATGCCAGCCCACTGACAAAAAGCCCTAACTCTTCATATTGCCCGATAACTTGTATGCTAATCGGAAGTTCTGAATAAAAGTCTTTTCTCACTGCAGCAGATGGTTTAAATAATCTAAATTCCAAGCCACTCGCCAATCCTGTTTGAGAAATATCAATTAACAAATTAGCAACTTCTGCCTTTGTCGGCATCTGCTTAATCATTTCGCCTAAAGAGGCCTCTATTTGCTTAAATTGAGCTCGATAATCAGGTAAATTGATTGCCTTCTTTTGCTTTTTTTCAAAAGAAGATTTTAGCTTTTTCTCTTTAATTTCAAGCTGTTCTAGCTCATTAAGCTGATCAATAGTGATGTAATAATAACCCGCACCTATAACCAATAGTGACACTAAAAAGATAGTCGCTATTTTTATCGGTAATGGCCAGCTACCAGCGACATTGGGATCCCAGTTAACTTCAGATAAATTCATTACTTTTTATCCTCCTTTAGTTTTTTTTCCCCTTGTTTTGCAAGCATAGAAAAGTCACTAAGCGCTCCGTCTTTTACTTGCCCTTTGCCTTTAATCACTTGTAATAGTGGAGATTGCAGCCAGTCAGAACCATCTACACCTCGCATATAAGCCGATACCCGTGCATTTGACTGAGCTTTTCCTGTAAATGACAAATTTTTTCCTGATTGTTTGAACTTATTTAAAAAAATACCTTCTGGTGTAACTTTAGCCAACTCATCAAACAAATGAACAATCTGAGGTCGACTTTTTTGTAACTCATGAATGACATCAATTTTTGTCAGAAGTTTTCTTTTCTTTGCCTCTATATCTTTAATTTCTTCAATTTTCTTATCAACAACTTTGATTTCATTCGTTAGAATGGTATTTCTTAACTGTTGGTATTGTTTCAACTCTTCTATATAAAAATAAACAAGAGCAAATAAAACACACGTCACAAGAACTCCCGCACCTATCGCCGCGATAAATTCTTCTTGCTTTTTCTTACGAAGCTCTTCACGCCATGGGAGTAAATTAATTTTGGCCATTTAATCAAAACTCCTTAAAGCTAATCCACACGCAATCATCATTGAAGGTGCATCATTACTTAAATTTTGTGGTTTTACTTTATTCGACAATGCCATATTGATAAAAGGGTTGGCCACATAAGCAGGAATACCCAATTCTTGCTCAACCAATTTTTCCAGACCGACAATTGATGAACAGCCCCCCGCAAGAATAATACTGTCAACGCCCCTATTGGCACTTGAAGAAACGAAAAACTGTAATGATCTGGCTATTTGTTGAACCATTGCTTTTTTAAAAGGCTCTAATACATCAACAATATAATTATCAGGCAATCCTCCCTGTCTTTTTGCCAAACCCGCCTCTTCAAAAGACAAGCCATAACGTCGTTGAATTTCCCCCGTTAACTGTTTGCCACCAAAACCCTGTTCTCGTGTGTATACAGTACGAAAGTCATGAATGACATTGAGTGTTGACATCGTTGCCCCGATATCTGCAATGGCTACTGTTTGTCCTTCTGTTGAATTAGGTAATTGATCTGCTAATAATGCAAACGCATTCTCCATTGCAAACGCTTCAACATCAACAATCTTAGCTTTTAAGCCTGCTTTTTCTAAGGCTTCAACCCTATCTTCAACATTCTCTCTTCTTGACGCGGCTAACATAACATCAACCATTTCTGGATTATTTTCCGATTCTCCTTGAATATCAAAATCAAGGTTAACTTCATCTAATGAATAGGGGACATACTGGTCTGCCTCAACAAGTATTTGCTCCTCCATTTCATCTTCGGTTAACGAACTCGGCATCGATATAACTTTGGTCATGACTGATGAACCTGCAACAGCCACACAAGCTTGCTTGTTTTTTGCGCCTGATTGTTTCACTGCTTTTTTAATGGCATTAGAAATAGCATCAATATTTGCAATGTTCTTATCAACCACTGCATCTTGAGGCAAAGATGTCACAGAATAACTCTCTACTCTATAACGAGACCCCGATTTACTTAATTCTAGCAATTTTACTGCTGCTGAACTTATATCAATACCAAGAACAGCAGATTGCCCTTTGTTAAACCAGCCCATTCATGAACCCTTCAATAATCATATAAAAACTCAAAACATTATTGTTTTTAATACAAAAAAACTAGTCATCAAAAACAAACAAAGTTACTTTAATGCCCAAAGTATAGTTGTCTTTTTAATTTTTACACTAAAAGTACATTTTTTTTTAAATCTTTATATAACAGGGCTCAAAAAAATCTTCGCCACTAAGGCATGTCATACTCATTAACTAAATAGAAACTCAGGACATATGTTTTTATTTTAGAGTACCCAATAATTCTATCCTGACACAGGGGGCTACTTCAAAGGGTTGAGAAATATAAATTACATAGGTTATTGAATTATTTTTAACAACAAACGGTATTGGCTATCGTTTTTTATCAACTATTCCTGTTATAACTATTAGCTTTATAACTTTTATGCCTAAACACCTTCTATTACTTCTATAAAAGCGACTAAATTCAAGCGTAAAATTTTGATGCATCAAAACAAAGCTATACAATACAATTTAAGATTACCCTTTACTTCCTTTTTGCATACTGGCTTATCGTGACTACAAATCATTTTTCCAAAAAACTTTTAAAGTGGGGGCTTATTTTTACTTTAAGCACTGTCATAATTTGCTCTATTGTCGGGTTTATTTTTCTACAAAAACTGCAAAATGAATTACCTGGCATTAAACAATTACATAGTGTTGAATATCAAGTTCCTTTAAGCATCTTCAGTAGTGACGGTCTTTTACTCGCACAATTCGGGGAAAAGAAAAGATCACCTATCAATATTGATCAAGTCCCAGAGCAACTTATTCATGCTTTTCTTTCAGCAGAAGATGGTGATTTTTATTCGCACTCAGGTATTGATTACAAAGGACTTCTTCGTGCTGTCTTTCAACTTATACTGACTGGAAAAAAGAAACAAGGTGGTAGCACCATTACCATGCAGGTTACTCGTAACTTCTTGCTCACTAGAGAAAAAACCTATATCCGAAAAATCAAAGAGATCATATTAGCTCTTCGCATCGAAGAAGAATATTCTAAAGATAAAATACTTGAACTTTATTTAAACAAAATCTATTTAGGTCATCGTTCTTATGGTGTTGCAGCTGCTGCAACTACTTACTATAGTAAGGAGTTATCAGACTTAGATATTTCTCAGCTTGCCATGATTGCAGGTTTACCAAAAGCACCCTCTGCTTTTAATCCTATCACCAACCCTGCAAGGGCTCATCAGCGTAGAAATTACGTTCTACGCCGCATGTACAAACTAGATTACATCTCTGAAAAAGAATTTGACGATGCCATCAAAAAACCAATCACAGCATCTTTACACTCAAACCAGTTCAATACATCAGCTCCTTATATAGCCGAAATGGTTCGCAAAGAAATTGTTGAGCAATATGGTGACGAAGCATACACACTTGGCTTAAACGTCTACACTACAATTGACAGCTCATTACAGTCTACGGCCAACCAAGCCTTACAATCAGCTTTACATGATTACGATCACCGCCATGGTTACCGATCCCAACCTCATATTAATAAAACAGAATTTGAATCTGCCGACTTTTCCACTATTGGCGATACTCAATCAGCCCAAGTACTAAAAGTCGAACAAAATATTGCTATTGCTAAACTGCAAGATGACTCTGAAATTAACATTACTTTTGAAAATGTAGCGTGGGCCAGAAAGTTTAAGTCCCAGGACTATATTGGTAATAAATTAAAATCCATTTCTGAGGTATTAAAACCCAATGACCTTATTCGAGCTAGACAACTTAAAGACCAGACATGGGAGTTAGCACAAGTCCCCGATGCTGAAGCAGCATTCGTTGCTTTAAATTCTTACAACGGTGCCATTTTGGCATTGTCAGGTGGCTTTGACTTTTTTCATAATAAATACAACCGGGTAACACAATCTAAACGCCAGCCTGGCTCTGGCTTTAAGCCCATTATCTACACGACCGCACTAGAAAATGGTTTTACTGCAGCAAGTGTTATTAACGATGCACCTATTGTTGTTGACGATTCTTCACAAGAAAGTGAATGGAGACCTGAAAATTACAGTAAAAAGTTTTTTGGCATGACCCGTTTAAGAACTGGCTTACGAAAATCAAGAAACCTGATTTCCATTCGCCTGCTGCGAGAACTGGGTATTGATAAAGTTAAAAGCACCGCTTTACGCTTTGGCTTTACTCATAAGCAATTACCCAGCAGCCTTTCTTTAGCCCTCGGAAGCGGTCATGCAACACCTTTAAAAATGGCGACTGTTTACTCCGTCTTTGCCAACGGTGGATTTCTTATTGAGCCTTATTTTATTGAGCGTATTGAAGACAATAAAGGTGAATTACTATTTCAAGCGACACCAAAAATTGCCTGCGACTCTTGTGTCATAGATTCCGAAACTAGCTCAGGTTATGCGACTCGAATAATCTCACCCAGAATTAATTATCTTATGAATTCTTTATTACGAGATGTCGTGCAAAGAGGTACGGCTACTCGCGCCAAAGAACTTGGACGTAGTGACCTTGCAGGAAAGACAGGGACAACAAATGATCAGCGAGATGCCTGGTTTAACGGCTTTAGCTCAGGGATTTCCGCTACTGCCTGGTTAGGATTTGACACAGCAAAACCGCTGGGACGTAGAGAAACTGGTGGAGCATCTGCACTCCCTATCTGGATGGATTTTATGAAAGTAGCCCTGAAAAACAAAAAAGTACAAGCGCTAATAAAACCAGAAGGCATTCTCAAGGTTTATATTGATCCAAAAACTGGCTTACTGGCTCGAGAGGATAGTATCGACGGTATTTGGGAATTCTTTCGTACGGAAAATGTTCCTACGGAATTCTCACCTATTGAGGAAGCAACTTTAATCAATATTGAAGACATTGAAGAAGAAAGCTTATTCTAAAGAATGAGGATTCAATAACTTCCAAAGCATAAAAAAGGGCTTGAAGAAAAATCTTCAAACCCTTTTCTTAGCTCAAAAAATATAAACTATCGATTATCTATAGATGAGTAATCGCGATTTTTATATCCCGTATATATTTGTCTTGGTCGACCTATCCTTTGACCTGGTTCAGACATCATCTCCAACCAGTGAGATACCCAACCTGCTGTTCGTGCAATAACAAACATCACGGTAAACATATCTTCAGGGATTTTTAATGCTTTATAAATAATACCCGAATAAAAATCAACATTAGGATACAGCTTTTTTTCTATAAAATAGTCATCTTTCAATGCGTATTCTTCTAAAGCTATCGCCAATTCAAACAAAGGATCATCACTAGGGAATTTTTCTAGCACTTCGTAGCAAGTTTCACGGGTAATCGTTGCTCTTGGGTCAAAGTTTTTATAAACCCTATGACCAAAACCCATTAATCTAAATGGGTCATTTTTATCTTTTGCTTTAGCAATAAATTTAGGGATTCGATCAACCGTTCCAATCTCTGCCAGCATACTGAGTACAGCTTCATTAGCCCCACCATGAGCAGGCCCCCACAAAGCAGAAATACCCGCAGCCACACAGGCATAAGGATTAGCACCTGTACTACTGGCTAACCTTACAGTTGAAGTACTGGCATTTTGTTCATGATCAGCATGTAAGATAAATAATAAATTAAGTGCCTTGACTGCAATAGGATCAATATAGTTGTTCTTATCAATATACTTCTGCCCAGGAAGTGAAAACATCATATTCATGAAATTTTCACAATATTCCAAATCTTGTCTGGGATATACAAAAGGCCAACCCACTGAATGTCGATGACTAGCAGCGGCTATTGTTGGCATTTTTGCCACCATACGCATGGCTGAAATACGACGATGCTCGGGATCGCTCATATCTAATTCACTATGATAAAATGCAGATAACGACCCCATTACCCCAACCATCATCGCCATTGGATGTGCATCATAGTGAAAGCCATTAAAGAAAATCCTTAATGACTCATGTATCATTGAGTGTTGATTAATTTCATCAGTAAATGACAACAATTCTACTTCTGAGGGCAGCTCCCCATTCATTAATAGATAAGCAACCTCAACAAACGAACTGTTTTTTGCCAGTTGCTCTATCGGGTAACCTCGATAAAGTAAAATACCTTTTTCACCATCAATATAGGTAATAGCACTTTTACAACTAGCAGTAGACATAAAACCAGGGTCAAAAGTAAATACCCCCAGCTCTTTATTTAAAGAGCCTATATCAACTGCGGGGGTACCGACACTGCCCCTTAGTAAAGAAAACTCAGTTTCTTTATCAGTCGCATTATTTCTTATTGTTACCGTATCTTTAGTCATAAATTATGATCTCTTTACTTTAACAAGGCGCTTGACTACAGAGTTAGTTTATTTGCCGAATTTCTTACGAAATTTATCAACACGTCCAGCCGTATCAACAACACGTTGTTTGCCAGTATAAAAAGGATGACATGAGGAACATACCTCCACATGTAAATCTTTAGTTAATACTGAGCCAGTTTCAAATTTATTACCACAACCACAGGTTACAGTAATTTGTTTATACTCAGGATGAATTTCTGGTTTCATTTGGATTCCACATCGCCCTTAAATGGGCTACATACTTAATAGAGAACTGAGTATAATACGATTTAATCTACTTACCTGCAACTGAAAATTTTAATATGCGTATTATTTCACTTAATGCAAATGGTATCCGAGCCGCTGAGCGCAAAGGATTCTTTGCTTGGATGGCTACACAAAATGCTGATGTTATTTGTATCCAGGAAACCAAAGCCCAGATAGCACAACTTAAAGCAGATGTCTTTTGTCCTGAAGGTTATCATTGTTTTTATCATGATGCAGAAAAAAAAGGTTATAGCGGTGTAGCCTTATATTGTCGCCAGAAGCCTGATGAAATTATTATCGGCATGGGAAATGATGAGTTTGACTGTGAAGGTAGGTATATTGAAGCAAAATTTGCTGAGTTAAGCGTAATTTCTTTATATATGCCCTCTGGCTCCGCAAAAGAACAGCGTCAGCAGGTTAAATATCGTTGTATGGATCATATGATGGGTAAATTAAAGCAAATGAAAGCCTCGGAGCGAGACTATGTAATCTGCGGTGACTGGAATATTGCTCACAAAAATGAAGATATTCGTAACTGGAAAGGTAATCAGAAAAACTCTGGGTTTTTACCAGAAGAACGTGCATGGCTGGACACTCTATTTGATAAGCTTGGCTTTGTAGATGCATTTCGAGAAATTGAGCAACAACAACATCAATATACCTGGTGGTCAAATCGTGGTCAGGCATGGGCGAATAATGTGGGATGGCGTATTGATTATCAAGTATTATCTCCAAACCTAAGGGGTAAAGTACAAGCTACAGAAATTTATAAAGATCAACGATTTTCAGATCATGCTCCGCTTATCATAGACTATAAGATGACCCTTTAAAATAACAAAGCCGTTATTCTTGCGGCTGATTACCTTGTTGATATAGCATTAAAATAATCACTAAAATTATTGCTGGTATGCCTGCTGCAGAGGCATAAATAAAAAATGTCGAATACCCAAAACCATCAACAATCACCCCTGAAAAACCACCTAACAACTTTGCTGGCAATGTCATTAAAGAACTAAACAAAGCGTATTGTGTTGCCGTATAAGCACTGTTAGTCAGACTAGACAAATAAGCAATAAAGACTGATGTGGCGATACCTCCGCTTAAATTATCAGCACTAATAACACCTGCCAGTAACATTAAATCAGGTTCTGAAACAGCTAATAAGGCAAATAATAAATTAGTCGCTGCCACTAATATTGCCCCCAACAATAAAGGACGTATAATTCCATAGCGCACAACCATTACACCTCCCAAAAAAGCACCTGCAATAGCCATAAAAAAACCAAATATTTTGCTTACATTAGCTATTTCCGTTTTACTAAAACCTAAATCCAAATAAAAAGGATTTGCCATGACTCCCATGGTTATATCACTCATTTTATAAACAGCAATCAATGCTAGTATTAGCAGCCCAGTCTTACCATTACGATTAAAAAACTCAACAAAAGGGCTTATAACGGCATCTAAAAATAAAGCAATAAATCGACCAACAAATCCTGTGGTTTTTTCTACGCCAAGAGCTGATTCCAGCTCCTCTTCCACTTGTTCTGATAATTTGTTTACTTTGTGTTCTGGCTCTTTAATAATCAACGTGGTACTGATTCCCACAAGCATCACCACAGCCATTACATAATAAGCCATTTGCCAGCTTGCATATTCAGCAACATAAAAAGCACCTGCCCCTGCAACAAGCAATGCAACTCGATATCCTAAAACATAAGTAGCTGCCATTGCTCCTTGATATTCTGGCTCAACCGCCTCAATACGATAAGCATCAATCACTATATCTTGTGTCGAAGAACAAAAAGCCACCCAGACTGCAAAAATAGCTATTAACCGTAATTGAGAATGTGAATCTAAAAAACCCATCCCGACCAGACCCAACGCTATTCCTATTTGTGCAAGTAACATCCAGCTCCGTCTTTTTCCCATCAGCCTAGTTAATACAGGCAAAGGTAATCGGTCTACTACTGGAGCCCAAAAAACTTTAATTGAATAAGTTAATCCCACCCAACTAAAAAAACCAATAATCGTTCTGGCAACACCTTCATCTCTCAACCAGGCAGATAATGTTGAAAAAACTAATAAAAAAGGAAGTCCTGCCGAAAAGCCAAGAAAAATCATGCCCAAAATACGAGGTTGAGCATAAATAGAAAAGGCTTGCCGCCAAGTTTTAGCTGTTGTCATAAGTTATCACAAATAAAAAAGCACTTTTTAAGGTTACATAATTATGTCCCTCAAAAAGCGCTTTATAGATTAAGTTTTACTTATACTCACTTTTAGTACAAGCCTAAGTCATCGCAATAAAAACCAAGACTTAAATAGTCACTAACCATTCACCAAGTAATGAACAAAAATACTGGCAAAGTAACCTAATGCGATAACAGGTGTCCATTTCATATGACTAAAGAAAGTATATTTATGTTTAGATGTTCCCATTAATGCAACACCAGCAGCAGATCCTACAGATAGCAAAGAACCGCCAGTACCTGCGGTTAATGTAACTAACAACCACTGATACAAGTCCATCTCCAGATTCATATTTAATACTGCAAACATCACTGGAATATTATCAACAATTGCAGAAATAATCCCGACAAAAATATTTGCTGTTGTATCACCTAAACCGTCATACATCGCCCCAGATAACAACTCCAGATAACCAATATAACCCAAGCCACCTACAGCAAATACAACGCCAAAGAAGAAGAACAATGTGTCCCACTCAGCATCACGTACTTTATCAAAAATATCAAATGATTCATCACTATATAATTTGTTAATACTATAGCCATAAATCATTAACACAGATAAGCCAACCATCATTCCCATAAAAGGTGGTAGATGTAAAAACTGTTTAAAACTTACTGCGGTAACAATGGTTAACAAGAATAAAACGCAAACTTGAATAGCACCAGGCTTTAACATAACAGCCTCTTCATTCGATGCAGCAGGTTGCTCATCAGGAACAGCCTGGTACATAAAAAAAGCAGGAACAATATAATTAACAATTGATGGAATAAATAAAGCAAAAAAGTCAAAAAATTCGGCATACCCTGCTTGCCAGACCATTAAAGTTGTAATATCACCAAAAGGACTAAAAGCACCACCTGCATTAGCTGCAACCACTAAGTTAACTAAGCCAATGGCGGTAAACTTATCATTTCCTTTACCTACAGCCATAACAACAGCACCCACCAATAATGCTGATGTCAAATTATCAGCAACTGCTGATAAAAAGAAAGTAATGATTCCCGTCACCCAAAACAATTGTTTATAACTAAATTGCTTTCTAATCATCCATGAACGGAGAGCTTCAAATACGTTACGCTCTGCCATTGCATTAATGTATGTCATGGCAACCAGCAAAAACAACATCAAAGCAGCAAATTCTGCTAAATTATATTCAAAAGCTTCATGTAATTGTTCTACTGAAACACCCGCATCTTGGGCTAAAATAGCAGCATGAGCCCAAATGATACCTGCCGCTAAAATAACAGGCTTGGACTTGCGTAAGCCGGTAAACTCCTCTGCCATTACAAAGCCGTATGCGATAATAAAAATCAGAACCGTATAAATCCCTCTCTCTGTCCCAGTAAGCCCTAAATTAGTAAAATCCTCTTCATATACCTCTGCCATCACTAGCTGTGGCACAAATAACAAGCCCACCAAGACCAATAGTAAACGTAACAAAATGATAACCCCCTCACCGACAAGTGAATAAAAGCATGTAAAATTAACCCCTCATACTACCATCATATACTCTTCACGCTCAAGAATACCTCATTTTAGTGCATATATTATCGTGATAAGCCAGGCGTAAAACAGCAGGAATAGTAATCTATTTCAATGTTTTACAACAACGATCATCGCAATAAGATACGTGCTAGAGAGGGGGTATTCTTGAGCGTGAAAAGTATATAATTAACTTTGTCATTTAAAGCATCTCAGTATATGATTAGCGGTCTTGATTTATTTGCTTCTAAGCTAGTGCCAAAACCCTTATGTATCAGTATAACGACAACGACCAAACACTCATAAATGAACGTGTCACTCAATTTAGAGGACAGACCGAACGCTATTTAAAAGGCGAGCTGGGTGAAGATGAATTTCGAGCATTACGCTTGATGAATGGTCTATACATCCAGACTCATGCTCCCATGCTTCGAGTTGCCGGTCCATATGGTCTGCTTTCTTCCAGACAACTTCGCATGATCGCTCATGTTTCCAGAAAATATGACAAAGGCTATGCCCATATTACTACTCGCCAAAACATTCAATTTAACTGGCCTGAATTAAAAAATGTGCCCGATATTTTAGAAGATTTAGCCAGTGTTCAAATGCACGCCATTCAGACTAGCGGTAACTGTTTAAGAAATACCACGACTGACCATCTGGCAGGTGTCTGTACTGATGAGATTGAAGACCCTCGCCCTTATTGTGAAATCATTCGTCAATGGACAATATTACACCCTGAATTTGCTTACCTGCCTCGTAAATTCAAAATTGCCGTTAGTGGATCAAAGCAGGATAGAGCAGCCACTCAGCTTCATGATATTGGTCTCCACCTGATTAAAAATGATGCAGGTGAAATAGGCTTTAAAGTGCTTGTCGGCGGTGGTCTTGGTCGCACACCTGTTATTGGCAAAGTGATTAGGCCTTTCCTGGAAAAGAAACATTTACTTTCCTACCTGGAAGCTATTGTTCGTGTTTATAATTTGAATGGTCGACGCGATAATAAATATAAAGCCCGTATTAAAATTTTAGTTAGAGAAAGTGGTATAGAAAACATGACTGAATGGGTTGAAGCTGAATGGCAGCAAATCAAACAAGACATGGAAGTGAGTGATGCTCGCTATAGCGAAATGAAAAATCATTTCGCACCTCATCCTTACGAAACCAATGCAAATCAAGACAGTTCTTTTAAAACACATTTAGCTCAAGATAAAAACTTTGTGACCTGGGTTAAACACAACGTAATCGACCATAAAATACCTGGCTATCGCGCTGTATTTGTTTCATTAAAAGCTCCTGCTATCGCACCAGGAGATATTACAGAAAAACAACTGGATGATGTTGCCGAGATGGCAGACCAATATAGCTTTGGTGAAATTAGAACCACACATAGACAAAATCTGGTGCTTGCTGATGTAAAACAAGCCAATTTATTTTCACTTTGGCAAAAACTTTCTGCCTTGTCTCTTGCCACCCCTAATATTGGTACAGCAACCGATATGATCTGCTGCCCCGGATTGGACTTTTGTGCACTCGCAAATGCCAGCTCTATCAACATTGCCAAAGAAATCAATGAAGCATTAGATGATATTGATTACTTACATGATATTGGTGATTTGAAAATCAATATGTCTGGCTGTATGAACGGCTGTGCCCATCAAAGTGTCGGCCATATTGGTATTTTAGGTGTCGATAAAAAAGGTGTTGAATGGTACCAATTAACCCTGGGAGGCTCGTCTGAAAATGATGCCGCTCTCGGCCAACGCCTTGGTCCTGCAGTTGCAAAAGACCAGATAACCAAAGCCATAACAACTATTTTAGAGGTTTATATTAAACATCGAAATGAGCAAGAAATATTTTTAGATACTGTTAACCGGGTCGGTATCACCCCCTTTAAACAAGCAGTTTACTAAGGCAATCCCATGAAAATCATTAAAGACAAACAGATTATTGAAGATAACTGGACTCATATTGCCGACGATGCTGAATTAACAAATGGAAATATTACCGTTTCTTTATCCCGCTGGAACCATGAAGACCTCAATAATCATCAAGGAAAAGTCGGCATCAGACTACTACCTGCTGATAAAGTTGAAGATATTACTGATGAGTTAAATAAAATCCCACTTATTGTGCTTGAGTTTCCAATATTTACCGATGGAAGGAGCTTCTCTCATGCCAGATTATTACGCAGTCGATTTAATTATAAAGGTGAAATACGTGCAATAGGAAGTTATATGCCTGACCAGGTTTTTTATCTTTCCAGAGTTGGTGTAAACGCCTTTCAATTAGAAAAACCAGAAGAATTAGCTGTTGCATTATCAACAATGAATGACTTTACGGTTAAATATCAACAATCAACCAACTGATGCTTAAATAAAAGGACACCTTTACACGAAATAGCATTGCCAGTGTAATACAGAATTATTTAGACACAAAAAAGCCCGCAAAGCACAATTACTTTACGGGCTTTTTTATTTAAAAGATGAAGCTACCTATTTAATAAACTAAGTCCTTTTAATAAGGTTAGAGCTTCATGTAAAGCATAATCACGTATATCTAAACCATCTTCAGTTACTTCCTTGTCAGTCTTCTTTTTATTTTTACCATTGCCATTATCCAAATGATTAGACAAATCGGCCTCTTTAACTGGTTTAAACTCAGATACCTTTAAAGATTCCAGTTTCACCCTAGCCAACGTAATATCAGGCTCTATACCTTCTGCCTGAATAGAGCGGCCAGAAGGCGTGTAATAACGAGCCGTTGTTAACTTAACAGCAGCACTACTACTAATAGGCAAGATTGTCTGCACAGAACCCTTGCCAAAAGACTTATAACCCATAATAATGGCTCGCTTATGATCTTGCAAAGCACCAGCAACAATTTCTGATGCCGATGCGGATCCTGCATTAATCAACACTACAATAGGTATGCCATTAATCACATCACCCGGTGCTGCATTAAATCTCATTTCAGAATTTTTGATTCTTCCTTCAGTGTAAACAATCAAACCTTTCTCTAAAAAAGCATCACTCACTTCAACTGCAGCATTTAACACACCACCTGGATTATTCCTTAAATCTAAAACCAGACCTTTTAAATTAGCTTTATTTTTTTTCTCTAATTTTTTTACCGCATCAACAACACCTTGACCTGTTCTTGACTGAAAACTACTAATTCTTAAATAACCAAAATCTTTCTCAAGAATTTTATTTTTAACACTCTTAACTTTAATGATGGCTCGTGTAATGGTGATTTTAAGTGGAGCTTCCTCCCCTTCCCTAATAACTGTCAGTAAAATATCACTCCCTGGCTTGCCTCGCATAATCTTAACAGCTTCACCCAGAGTCATTCCTTTAACAGGGATTTCATTCAGCCTTACCACCAAGTCACCCGCTTTTATTCCTGCTCGTTGTGCTGGCGTATCATCTATTGGCGACACCACTTTAACAAAACCATTTTCCATGGTGACTTCAATTCCCAGCCCACCAAACTGCCCCGTGGTTCCTTCTCTTAACTCCTTATATTGTTCTGTATCCAAATAAGCTGAGTGAGGATCTAAACCTGAAAGCATTCCTTTGATAGCATCTTCTAATAATTTCTTATCGGATACTTGCTCAACATAATCTCTTTTTATTCTTCCAAATACCTCGGTAAAAACCCGAAGTTCTTCATATGGTAAAGTAATCGTTTTTGTCGCTGGTACGTCTGTATTATTCAAAGTATCCCGATCGGCAACTACCGTACCACCAACACTCAAAATAAACCCTAAGAAAACACCCAAAAACAAAATCACACTATTTTTCTTTATATGCATCTGCCTTAAAACTCCAAATACTTGAGGACGCCTCTATTAATTTATAAATAAGAAAGCGTACTAAAAAACTACTAAATATACCCTTCTACCCAACCTTTCCATGCCGAACTTTTCGACACCACTTTACCGGGTTAACCGGCTTACCTTTTTGCCTGATACCAAAATATAGACCACTTTCTACTTGCCCACCACTTTGTCCCACTGTTGCGATAACAGAACCCACCTCAACCCAGTCACCAACTACTTTATAAAGGCTTTGATTAAAAGCATATAATGTCATATAACCTTTTCCATGATCAATAATAGTTAACAATCCGTATCCTCGCAACCAATCAGCATAAACGACTCGCCCACGAGTAACCGCTTTAATCTCTGCACCTTCTTTAGCTTTAATTAAAACACCATCCCAACGGCTATCAGATCGCCTAGCCCCAAACTTTTTAATCAACTCACCTTTTACAGGCCAGGGTAACGAGCCTTTTAATTGATAAAAAGCTTTAACAGAACCTTCCTCAAAAGGAAAGTCATCCATGGTTTTTTGTAACGATAAAATCAGTGCCCTTAAATTCTTTTCATTTGTTTTAAATTCATCAAGCTGCTGTTTTTTTGACAAAAACCATGAATCTACTTTAGCCAATAACAACTTCCGCTTAGCTTTTGTTTTTAAAAAAACAGATCGCTGTTGATTTTTCTTCTTAAGCTTTTTTTCTAATAGCGTAGTTTCTTTAAGTCGCTGTTTTTTTAATTCATCCAGTTCCGATAAGTCATTTTCGATTTTAGAAATTTTCTTTAATCTGGCTTTATTCAAGTAATCATAATAACTCATCATCCGCCCTGATAATGCAGGGTCTTGTTGATTTAGCATTAATTTTAACTTTTCATTTCTACCCATGCCATAAGCAGCTTTGACTTGATTTTCCAACTCATGTTTTTGTGAATTTATCTGCTTCTTTTTAGCACCAATAAGCTGTTGATTTTTTTTTAAAGCCTTCTTCAGTTTTCTGACCTGTCCTTCTAATCGCTTTAATTCAATAGCACTCTTTCCGTATTGCTCATCTAATTTTCTCAACTCAACCAATAAACCACTTTTTTGTTTTTGTAATTTATTAATATCCTGGCCAACTTTTTTAATTTTGCTTTGCAACGCAGTTAATTCTTTTGCCTTGTCTATTACATTATCAGCCAGTAAATTTACTGAAAATGTATAGCTCATACAAAAAAGGATAAATAAAAAATATTTAAGCTTCATATAGACACAACTAAACAAAAAAATGAAAAAATAGACATCCCTTAATAGATTTTTTAAAAAATTATTGTAACTCTTGAATAACAAAATCATAAGCAATTGATTTTGTTATTCTCTAATTGGTGACCGTAAATGGTCTAATTCGCTACTCAGCATAAAATGACTGATACAGATTATAAGCCCTCTCTTGCTGGATGCCTACACGGAT